>JAACEA010000120.1 GCA_009936695.1 Planctomycetia bacterium | reverse complement strand
TCATCCGATCGGCAAGGAGTCCTCCGGACGGAAGTGTGGTCTCCCGGTGCATGATGTTCCCTTGCACCGGGAGTTCCCACCAGCCTGCCGAGGTCCGGATGGGAACGATCGGCTGCTGATCATTGACCTCGCGGAACGAACTGTCGACACGCCATCCCGCTGGGCCGAGGGCGGCGAAGTACGCAGGACTCCAGCAGAGACCCGGTGCACGGATCACGTCGACGCAGGGGGCGCCATCCGCGTCAAGGCGTCCTTCCGTGAGCTCGCGTTCGAGTCGCGCCGCGTTCATCTGGTGGAAGTGGGTGTGGTCGGTGCTGTGGAAGCCGATCTCTTCGTCTTCGAATCGATGGGTGGGGACGCCCCCGCAGTAGAAGTTGGTATGAGGGCCGCAGATCTTGCTTGCGAACGACCGGAAATCCTGGTCGTGCGATGGCTGAACCGGTGGCGTCGCACCGCGCCAGCGATGGAGTTGCCACTGCACGACCTCGTGGGACCTTGCTGCGCATCCCACCTTCGATCGCCGGAGATCGAGCGTGGCTCGACGGCTCTGGTGTACGCCGTCGACGTCGCGGAGCATGTTGGTGCCAGTCACGAGGCGACGGCCCCGGAGCGGTCTTGGAAGCCGGAGCCGATTCAGCTCGACACCTCCGACGCGGAGGATTCGACGAC
Source organism: Planctomycetia bacterium (assembly GCA_009936695.1). Classification (GTDB taxonomy): domain Bacteria; phylum Planctomycetota; class Phycisphaerae; order Phycisphaerales; family SM1A02; genus UBA12014. Next base: position 3,934 of record JAACEA010000120.1, on the reverse strand, counting down.
CGACGGATCGCCGCGGCGTGCCGGCCTCGACGTCAAAGGTCACAAGAAATGGCGGCCGCCCGTCGCGCCAGGGGGAGACACGGGCCCAGGGCACTCCGGCGAACCGGTCGAGATACCACTCAATCACCATCGCAAGGTGTCCGGCGCCGTGGAATCGATGGCGATCGAAGATCTCAGTGGCGAGGTCGCTCAGCCTGAATCCAAGGACGAGGGTCGGGATGTCATCGTTTCGATGAGCGCGGGCGAGGACGCCGCCCTCCCGGGCGATGAGGACGCGGGTCGCTTCGGTACCCCTCGGTAGTCCGACATCGGACTGTTGCGGCGTATGAAGCGGAAACACCAGCGGTGGACCCGATGCGAGATCTCGATGGATGACGGCGGTCGACACCCGGCGACCGATCTTCTGGCTCGATTCCCGAGGGAGACCGCCGGACGCATTGAACGGTGTCACCCGCAGCACCGTGAGCGGTCCGATCTCGTCCACCACGAGTATGGCACCTCCGAGCGGATCTCCGCCCCATGGTCCTTGCAGGCCGGCAAGGCGGAGGAGTTCGCGAACTTGAGGGGCGCGTTTCGATCGAACATCGATGGCACCGACGCCGATCATGGTCGCGTCGCGATCAACCACAGGAACTTGGCGTGTTCGGGGCTCACGATTCGTCGAAGGAGCGGCTCGATCAACAGTATCGCCCTGAGGGCCGTGGACTGGAGTCGCTTGGCACCCGGACGGTTCCAGGCGACGGGGAGGCAGTCAGTGAGAATCCGGATACCGCGGATCGGCTCGGGCCGCAGGCCGGCGTCCTCGGCAAGTCGGGTCAGGGATTTCGGGTTGAACAGTGTTCGATGATGGCCCGCTGGCGCCGTGTAACCATGTTCGGTCCGATGGGAACCGTTGATCGATGAGACGATGAGGCGTCCTCCTGAGACGAGCGAACTGGCCATCGCTTCCATCGCCTTGCCAGGCTCTACGAAGTAGTTCAAGGCCGCGAGGCAGAGGACGACGTCGAAACGATCGGCATACTCCGCAAGTTGATGAGCGTCCGCCACCGCCCACTCGATCGGACGACCTTCCCAATGGACTCGCCCGACCTCGACCATCTCCGGGGAGTAGTCGATCGCGGTGATCTGGCACTCGAGGTCGAGGAGCGGGCCGATTTCACGGCCGCCGCCGACGCCAACGAGGAGCACCCGGCTGCCGGGGCGGATCTGCTCGCGGAGCCAGGAGGACTCGATTCGAGTGGAAAGCCGCTGGATTGGCTGGTCCTGGCGGCGGAAATAGTCCTTGGCGATCCGGGCGTAATACGCCCGGTCCTTGGCATCTTTGGAGTCCGTGGGGGCCCCATCCCTAGTGGCTGTTGTCGCTTGCGGATCCATGGGCACACAATATAGGACGTGGAGTTTCGAGGGCAAGACGGCATCTGCCACACCAATCCGTGAGAATTTGCCCTGCCGTGTTTGATTCCGCTTGGAACCAGAGCATCTTTACGCTAGAGAAGTCCGAGCAGCTCAGTGTGTAGCTGCCGGATCGACAATTCATTCAGATTTGGTCTTCTCAGGGAAAGGGACAGACTTGAACTGCACTACTCGACTCGCCGCCACGCTTGCGGCTGCGGTTGCCGCGACGGCATCCGCGGAAACGGTCACGCCTGATTTCGCCTCGGACGAGGATTGGGGCGGTTTCAACGAGAACTACGACATCTCGGCTGAGAATCTGCATTGGTGGAACGATGGCTACGCCACCGAGGGTGTACTCTTTGCTTGGGATCACGCTTCGGAGAATCCAGGGCCCGCGATCGGATCTCTCGCGATCTTCGCTGCTGCTGGATTCGAGGTCGGAGGCGTGTCCTTCAATCTCTCCGGATACCGGGAAGTCGCGGCCTCGGCGAGATACGATTTCTTGGTTGATGGTGTCTTGGTCGCCTCCGGCGACTTTGACTTTGTGGGCGATTCCTCGCTCTTCGAGATCGACCTTGATCCAGTCATGGGCAGTTCGTTTGAGCTCGTGCTGGATAACTACTACCGTCCTTCATACGTCGGTCTCGATAATGTCACGTTCAATATCAACACCGTCCCCGCCCCGGGTGCCATCGCCCTTCTCGGCGTCGCCGGGCTCGTCGGTGGTCGTCGACGACGAACCGCCTGACACCCCCCTGATCCCGAATTTTCCAAGTGGCCGACTCGCAGGAGTCGGCCACTTTTTCGTACCCTCTGGTCGTTGGGGTCGGGAATGGCAATCCCATCGGGCGTTCCGCCAAAATCGGGGGAGTGAGCACCTGGCCCTTCGCGGCGTTTTGACCCCGGTGGGCCGCTTCAGGCAACAAATCGAGGGGATCGACGTTCCAACTCGTTGAGAGGCGACCGGATTCGCCGCGATTCACGCCCTAAGAATTGATAAGAAAAAGGTTTACGCCCATGAGCAGGATTCGAATTCGTCCGTTCGCCGCCGCCTTGATCGGCGGGGCCGCCGTCTTTTGTGGCGATATTGGCCTCGACACCATCACCGGATCCACCGATTTCTCGAACACCGCCGCCGCCCAGCGGGGCGGTCGAGGCGGTCGCGGTGGCATGGGCATGGGCGGCATGCGGGAGATCCGCGAGCTGCTCGAGCCTGATTTCGCGCGACGGGACGTCCCCTTGTTCGCCGAGCAGCTTCAGCTCGACGAAGGCCAGCGGGCGATCATCGAGAGCCTGATCGAGGACTACGCCGACTCCTTCGGCGAAGGCAGCGAGATGGTCCAGGCGGACCTTCAGGATCTCGGCCGGGCGATGATGCAGTCGTTCATGGGCGGTGGGGGCATGGGCGACATGCGGGAACGCATGCGGGAGCGGGCCCAGAGCGTCCGCGATGAGATCGAGGAGATCCAGGAAGCGAACGGGCAGGAATTGTCCGAGGAGGAGCGGCGCGACCTCTGGCGTGAGCGGATGCAGGACGCCGGCCGTGAGATGATGGAGGAGTCCGTCGAATCCGGTGCGATGGACGAAGCCCGCGGCGTCATGGGCGAAATGCTCGACATCCTCGAGGAGTGGGTCGCGAATCGGCAGCGTCTGAAGGGCGAATTCGTCGGCAACGTCGAAATCCAGCTCTCGGACGACCAGCTGGTCCTGTGGCCCGCCTTCGAGCGGTTCCTGGTTCGTGAGAAGTCGCTCCCCCGGGCCCGACTCTCCGGCGAGGGCGTCAACCTCTTCGCGGTCCTCGACGACGCAGGACTGTCCGATGCCGCGTTCGATTCCGTCGACGCCATGCTCGACGAGTACGAGATCCAGCTCCACCAGGCCCTGGTCAACCGGGACGCCTACCTGTTGTCGAGCGCTCCCCGGCTCTACAAGGCGATGCGTGACGGTGACGTCGACGCCGCGACCAAGGTCCTCAAGCAGCAGGTCCAGTACCGCGAGGCCGTTCGCAACGTCAACGACAACTTCCGCCAGCAGTTCGCCGACGTGATCGCCGACGAGAACGAGAAGTACATGCTCAACATGGCCTTCCTCGAGGAGGCCTACGAGCGAATCTACCGGCCGACCTTCGGCCAGCGTTCCTTCGACGCGGCTCGCGAGATCGAGGAGCTCGATGCGGAGGTGTTCGACGCGATCGTGACCCTCGAAGCGGCGTTCCTCAGCGAATTGCTCGCCAAGAACACCTCGTTGGTCTCCGCCCTCCGGAAGTCCGAGGGTGACGATCAGGTGGCTCAGGGCACCCGCATGGTCTCCATGATGTCCGGTGACTTCTCCGGCGGCATGCCGTGGGGTGGTGGCCGTCGGGATCGCGACGAGGACGACCCGTATCGCGACGGTCTCGAAGACCGGGAACGCATCGACGAACGCTACGTCGAGCAGCTCCGAGCCCTGCTCACCCCCGAGCAGCAGGAAGCCCTTCCCGCGCAGCGTGGCGGTCGCGGTGGCGGCGGCTGGGGTGGCGGCGGCATGAGCGAGGAGCAGC
>JAACEA010000119.1 GCA_009936695.1 Planctomycetia bacterium | reverse complement strand
GGGGAATGGTTGCCGCTGCTTTTGGCCCTCTGCTGTTTTAACCGCGCGGCCCTAGCCCTCCTGTTGTCGGGTCTACGCCACGCGCACCAAGACCACACCGGCGCGCACGGCGAGGGGGCGGGGACCAGCCACGGGGGGCCAGCCGATGAGCGGCATGGCCGTGACCGCCTTCGTGCTCGCCCTCATCTTCTGCATTCCGGTACTGCCGCTGATCGGGCTTCTGCTCGGTCTTGGCGCACTCGGACGGACCAGTGCCGATGGCCCGATGCGGGGGCGCCCGCTGGCGATCACCGCGGTGATCCTCGGGCTCCTCATGACGGCGGGTCAGGTCTACGCCACGGTGCAGATCGTGAAGATGGCACGGATCATCGGGGAGTCCATCACCAGCGTGATCACGGGTCCGGGTGAGTCGATGCAGGCGGCATTCGACGGAGACGGCGCCAAGGCCACGAGCTTCTGGTGGGAGGGTGACGCGCCCTCCGAAGCGGAGACCGCTGCATTCGTCGCCGCGGCGAAGGCTCGATTCGGCGAGTTCGACAAGGCCTTCCCCGCGGAAGACGCCCAGCCCGGGGCTGGAGCCGGCGAGCCGGAGTTCTCGTTGCCGTTCAAGTTCACGTTCTCAAATGGCGAGTTCAAGGGTGAGGTCTTCTACTCGGCGACCAAGGACGGAGAAACGAACTCCGGCGGGTCCTTTGTGGGCATCGACAAGATCGTCATCAAGGATCCGGACGGTGCCGATCTCGTCTGGGCGGCCGGGACCAAGGCCAACGCCGCGATTGACGCGCCGGCTGGAGCCGCAACGGAAGCCGGAGGGTCCACCAGCATTGACGAGGCGGAATCTCCGGCCGATCCATGACGTCGGCCGGCCCGAGCGGGTCCGATGACGTCATCATCGAGGTCCGTGATCTCAAGAAGGTCTTCGGCACCCAGACCGTCCTCGACGGGCTGACCATGGACATCCACCGGGGCGAGACCCTCGTGGTCATGGGTGGCTCCGGCTGCGGAAAGTCGACGTTCCTCCGAATGCTGATCGGCTCGTTCCCGCCGACTGAAGGCACGATCTCGATGCTCGGTCACCGGATCGATCAACTCGACGAGGCCGGGATGAACGAGGTTCGGAGCAACTTCGGAATCCTCTTCCAGTCGGGAGCGCTCTTCCAGTCCATGACGCTGGCGGAGAACGTGGCGCTCCCGCTCGAGGAACACACCGATCTCGACCGGAACATCATCGACATCCAGGTGAAGATCAAGCTCGAGCTGGTCGGACTCCGGGAACATGCGGACAAGCTTCCCGCCCAGATCTCCGGTGGCATGAAGAAGCGGGCGGGGCTGGCCCGGGCGCTCGCGCTCGATCCGAAGATCCTCTTCTACGACGAGCCTTCGGCCGGACTCGATCCGGTCACCAGTGCCGAGATCGACCAGTTGATCATCGACCTCACCAAGAAGCTCGGCGTGACGAGCGTGGTGGTGACGCACGAGATGGATTCGGCGTTCACGATCGCGGACCGAATGGTCATGCTCGACAAGGGTCGAGTGCTCAAGATCGACACCCGCGACGCCTTCGACGCGATCAGAACGGTGGCGGACGACGCGACGGAGGGAATGAGCGTCGACGATCTGCTCATCCGTCAGTTCCTGCGGGGTGATCCGATCGGTCCGATCACCCAGCGTCGGGCGGAGACGAACTACGCGGATGATCTCCTCAACACCGCCGACCCCCAGATCACGCGAAGTCCCGCGGTCCAGGCGACGCGTCGCTCCGGCTGAACCGGCCGATCCGCGGGGAGGATTCATCCCGCGAATTCACGTACGAAAACGGACGGCACCCGCAGGTGCCGTCCGTTCTGTTTCTTGAAATGACCCGCCGTGTCGGGGCCGCTCGCATGAGCGGATCAGCAGGACTCCCCCCAGGCGCCGAGGAGCAGACCGAGGTCGGCGCCGTTGACCGTGCCGTCCCCATTGATGTCGCCATCGGAGTCCGAGGTGCCCCAGGCACCGAGGAGCAGGCCGAGGTCGGCGCCGTCGATCGTTCCGTTGCCGTCGAGGTCCTCGGGGCAGGGCTGCTCGAACGGATCGCAGTCGATCAGGATCTGAGCGTCGCCGGCGGAGCCGTCGGAGCTTCCGAGACGGATCAGGAGCAACTGACCCTCCAGCACCGGTGCGACGATCTGAGCGCCCGAGCCGCAGGCATCGTCATTGCAGGCGTAGCTGGCGGATCCGCTCGTGGGGCACCCGGCGGAGGCGTCGTAGACGCTGATGCGGGTGTCGAAGTCGGAGCCGCAGGTCGCGATCGTCAGCAGGCCGGTGCAGGACGACTCGTAGAGGTACCAGAGGTCCGCATCGACACCCGGGCCGTTCGACGTGCTGCAGCCGAGGGCGTCGTCGATCTCGCTGTCCGTGGCCCCGACGGTGGAGACCTCGCTGATTCCGTCGAAGATGGGTTCCGCGTCGACGCATTCGTCGTTGGGAGGACCGCCCTGACCGTTGCATTCGATTCGGAGGACGCCGTCGCCGAACGAGCCGTCCGGACTGCCGACCCGGACGATGAACGTCTGGCCGGCGAGTGCGAAGGTCGAGATGCTGGAACCCGTTCCACAACCGTCGTCGTTGCAGGCGAAGGCGGGCGTCCCGGACGTCGGGCAACCGGCGGAGGCGTCGTAGAGGCTGATTCGAGTGTTGAAGTCCGTGCCGTCACAGGTGTTGATGGTCAACGGGCCCGTGCAGAACGCCGTGAATTCGAACCAGACGTCGTTGAACACGGTGGGACCGCTCGACGTGCTGCAACCGAGGGCGTCATCGATGCCGCTGTCCGTCGAACCGATGGTGGTGAAGGCGTTGTCGCCGCCGAAGACCGGAATCCGATCGACGCACTCGTCATTGGGAACCGTGGACACGGGTTCATCGCAGATTCGGAAGTCGTCTACGAACCAGTCGTCGTTCGATTCGTCGACTTCAGTGCGAATCCGGATCCGGCCGCCGTCAAAGCGTGCGGCAGCGGGCAGTTCGAACTGGTGGAAATCGAAGACCGTCTGGTCGACGCCGTCGGACTCGTGGATGCCGATCGCGACCCAGTCGCCGTTGCTTCTGAGGTACTCCACGAGCAGGCGCTCGCCCGCCTCCACGCCCCGATGCTGGGTGTAGTAGGAGAGCGTCGCTTCGGGGACGCCGAGTTGCAGGAAGTTGGTCCGGATCTCGTCGTCCGCGAACTCGTTGGAGCCGGTCGCGTCGAGGTTCAGGCTTCGGATGCCTTCCGGTTCGTTGACGGCGGCCGTGGTGACGTTCGTTCCGTTGTTGTGGATCCAGTCGGCATCGTTCGGCGGCGACTCGAAGTCGTCGGCGAAGCAGAGTTCTCTCGGCGGCACCAGG
>JAACEA010000118.1 GCA_009936695.1 Planctomycetia bacterium | reverse complement strand
GTTGAACGACCACGGCGCGGGAACCAAGAAGGCGGGCCGTCCGGGAGGACGGCCCGCCTTCATCATTTCATGTGGCTCGTCCGCTGGAGACGAGTCATTCACCGTCGATCACTTCTGCGTCGCGGCCTTGAACTGCGAGCTGGTGATGTCCTCGATCTCCGCGTTCTGGATGGTGACCTGCTTCTCGGTGGTGGCGTCGGTGAAGGTGATCCCGTCCTTGGACTCGTACTTCTCGGTGTAGTACGCCTTGTCCGTGGTGGGATCGGTGATCTTGTAGTAGCTGCAACCGGTGGCGACGATCGCGAGGGTCGCGAGGGCGGCGGTACGGAACAGTCCGGTGGTGAATCGATGCATGGAAATTCTCCTCTTCGTCAACAGATTGGACCCGCGCCACGCGGCGTGGGGGCCGAGAAGCGTATCGGATGTTCCCCGCTGCAGGCGCGCTCTCGAGCCTTACTTGACGGAAATCTTGAATTCGTCAGCCGGGTCAGAAGAACGCGGAGACGCCGGTCAGTTCGCGGCCGAGGACGAGTCGGTGGATGTCCCGCGTTCCCTCGTAGGTCGCGACGGACTCCAGATTGATCATGTGTCGCATCACGCAGTGGTCGTCGAGGATTCCCACGCCACCGAGCAGGTCGCGACAGATGCGAGCCACGATCTGGGCGCTCTCGCAGGCCGAGGTCTTCGCCAGCGAGACCTGCGGTCCCGTGCCGTCCCCACCGGCCTTGAGATCCGCGAGCCGGTGCGCGATCGCCTGCATCTGCACGATCCGGATCCAGCACTCGCTCATCTTGTCCTGCGTCAGCTGGTAGTGGTCGAGCGTCTTGCCGAAGACCTCCCGACCGCCGGCGTGGCGAACGACGTCTTCGAGACACGCCTCCGCGGCGCCGATGACGCCCCAGGCGATCCCGAACCTCGCCTGGTCCAGGCAACTCAGCGGCGACCGAAGCCCCCCGCTCTCGGGGAGAAGGTCGTCCTCGGTGACCGGAACGTCCTCGAGGCTGATTCTCGAGGTCCGGCCGACTCGGAGGCTGTACTTGTTGCGGATGAGTTCCGCCTGGAATCCCGGCCGGTCCGTCGGAACGAGGAAGCCCCGGATGGCCTTCGAACTCTCCGGATCGACGTCGAGTCCCTCGGTCTTGGCCCAGATGATCGCGACGTCCGCGATGTCCGCATTGCCGATCCACATCTTGCCACCACCGAGCTTCCATCCTTCGCCGTCCCGGCGGGCGACGGTGGTCATGCCGCCTGGATTCGAACCATGGCCGGGCTCGGTCAGTCCGAAACAGCCGAGCGCCTCGCCCGATCGCATGCTCGGGAGCCAGTGGTCCCGCTGTGCCTCGGAACCGAAGAAGCGGATCGCGTTCATGGCCAGCGAACTCTGCACGCTCGCCATGGTTCTCAGGCCGGAATCGCCCCGTTCGAGTTCTCGCATGATGACGCCGTTGGCGCGGGCGGAGAGCCCGGGACACCCCCACCCCTCGATGGTCGCGCCGAAACAGCCGATCTCCCCCATCTCGCGGACGAGCTCGGTGGGAAAATCGTGGCGGTCCCAGCAGTCGTTCACCACCGGCATGAACCGGTCCCGGACGAAGCCGCGGACACGGTCCCGAAGAACCCGTTCCTCCTCGGTCAGGAGGTCGTCGAAACGGTAGAGGTCGAGGTCTTGGGGCAGGGTCATGGAGTCACCGGTTCAGAGCGTCGTCGATGGGGCCGGAATCAGCCGACCCACCGTTCGGAGTTCGTCGCCCGACCTCCGGTCGATGCGATGAATCGGCGGGAGCGATGCGACCGGGGGTTATCATCACTCATCCCGAGGCTTCCTGTCCGGTCCACGTCCCGACCATCCTCGGATCCCCCCTCCGAACCCACGCCATGGTCCCATCCCGCCGACTCCTGCTGAAACATCTCGCCTTTCGCGCCGGGACCATCGCCCCGCTGGGTGGCCTGATCTCGACCACCCCGGACGGCACCACCGAGGTGTGCTGGCCCGAGGTGGAATCGCGGGCCCGTCGTCTCGCCACGGGCCTCCTCGCCCACGGGCTCCGCCCCGGTGAACGGGTCGGCACCCTCGCCTTCAACGACCATCGTCACGCCGACGCCTACTTCGCCGTTCCCTGCCTCGGCGCGACGCTTCATCCCATCAACGTCCGGTGGAACCTCAAGGAGGCCTCCGCGGTCCTTGAACACACCCGGGATCGGATCCTGCTCGTGGATGCGGAACTGATGCCCCGTGGACTGGAGCTCGCCGCGGCCTGCCCCTGGATCGAGGTGATCATCCGTCTCGGGCCGCCCCGCGACGACGAACCCGCGAACCCGCGGGACGGCACGCTCGAGATCGTCGACCACGAGTCGCTGCTGGAAGCCTCGGAACCGATCGCGACGTGGCCCGATCTCGAGGAGGACGCGTTGATGGGGATGTGCTCGACCAGCGGAACCACCGGGATCCCGAAGACCGTCGCGTATTCCCACCGCACGACCTGCCTCCAGACCATGGCCCTCGGCCTCACCGACTGCATGCGGCTTTCCGGTCGCGACACCGTGCTCGCGATCGTCCCGATGTTCCACGCGCTCGGATGGTGCTTTCCGTACGCCTGCGGGATGCTCGGCGCGGGGCTGGTCCTGCCGCATCGTGACCTGCGACCGGAGCGGATCCTCGATCTGATCACCACCCACG
>JAACEA010000117.1 GCA_009936695.1 Planctomycetia bacterium | reverse complement strand
GATGGTCGTCGATCCGGATGATCCGGCACCCGGCGTGGTCGCGGTTCCTCGGTCGGGCGGCGCAGGAACGGTGATGTTCTTCTTCCGAAAGGGCGGATGCGAATCCGCCGCGGTGATCGATGGTTCAGGACGAAGGATCACCGTGGACTTCGGGGATCGAGATTGGACCTGGACCCTCGTCGACGCCGATCTCGCCGGTCGCGGACGACTGGATTGGACTTCCGCGATGCCACTGGCGCTCGTCGGCGGTCGAATGCTGGTGCTCGGCGCCGCAGCGGGTTCAAGTGTCGAACTTTCCATCGATGGTCGGCCGCTCTCGATGACCGCACCCCGAGCCCGCCGCGACGGCTCCGGCCCGATCGTCGAATCGCATGCGGGTTTCACCGTGGTGGTGCTCAACGAGATCCAGGCCGCGACGATGCTCGACGACGGCGATGGAATCGTGATCGGCGCGTCACGAGTCTTCCAGGACGGATCGGCGATCCCTCGGGAAGGGATGAAGCCGTTCCGGATCGACGTCGACGGAACGAGAACGCCCACGCTCGAGCATGACTCGAGTCGAGCGGGCCGTCGGATGGTCCGGAAATGGCGCACCTGGTCCGAGCCGGACTGTCGATCACTCGATCACCCGCGGTCCGTGCCGGTTCACGAGGATCTCGGACTCGCGTCGATCGGCTCCGGCCTCTCGCACGCGTGGTTCACGGGCACGCTTTCAGTCCCGGCAAGACGACCGAGCCGCTACCTCCTGCTGGGGGGTCTTCGCGACGGGGACTGCTGGGTGGATGGTGTCAGGGTGACGGACGTCGAGGACGGCGTCGTGTCGATTCCCGCGAAATCCAGTGCTCGGGAGATCGCGATGTTCCTCAGGCATGCGCCTCGATCGGTCGACGGGATTCAGCATCCCGGGGACGGCGATCGACCCGGCGGCCTGGTCGCCGTCGAGCCGCTCAAGGGCGTGGTCGGGAGCGCCATCGAGATCGATCCCGTCGATCCATTCGAGATCACGGCGTTCATCCCCGAGACCGCGGACGGCGAGCGGACCGTGGATGAAGCGATCGAATACAAGTTCACCCATCGACGGAAGAGTTCGCTGATCCTGGAAGTCGGTCCCGGATCGGCCGGGGTGGTCGTGATCAATGGAACCACGTTCAGGATCTTCGGCCGTCATGGACTTCGGGAGGTCCTGTCCGCCGGGGATGATTCGGCGTTCAAGTCGGGTTCGAACTCCGTTCGCATCGCCCTGCTCGAACACGCGGCCGAAGCCGGGGACCAACCGACGGTCGCCATCAACGAGGTCGTCGCGGAAGTCGTCCCCGCGACGGATTGGCGGCTCCGACGCTGGGAGAGCACGCCGGACGCTCGGATCGGCTCCTGGGTGGAGGATTCGACGCCGGACGATCGTGGGCCACGCTGGATTCGTGGTGAAGTACGGATTCCGGGCGCTCGAACGGGCTTGGAACGCTCCGGACGACTTCGAGTCGAGGGCGTGACGCGAGGAAGGGTCCGCATGAACGGCTTCGACCTCGGCGGGTACGCTCTCCGTGAACCGGGTGGACGGACCACCCGGGGCGCCAACTCGGTCGAACTGCCGATCCCCGCCGTCGCACTCGCCGCGGACGGACCGATCGAGCTGCTGTTCTTCGATGAAGCGGGCGCCGAACCCTCGAAGGTGACGGTCGAGTACTGATCCTCCAGGGGCGCCTCCGGTCCGGTTTCGGAAGCAGTCGACCATGGTGATGGACTTCATCGAGGATCAGGAGAAGGCCCGGTCCCGCACCGGCCGACTCGTCCTCCTCTTCCTGTTCGCGGTCGTCGGAACCGTTCTCGCGGTCTATCTCGTCGCGGCGGGCGCCATGGTCGCACTGACCCAGTCCGAGGAGACCCCCGCCGGCTGGTGGGCCCCCGAACTCCTGGGCGTCGTGGGCGGCGCGACCCTCCTGGTGATCGTGATCGGATCCCTCGTCAAGACGGGACAACTCGCTTCCGGCGGCAAGGCGGTGGCCGAGTCGCTCGGCGGAACGCTCGTGCATCCGGAGGATCGCGATCCGGACCTTCGCCGACTGATGAACGTGGTCGAGGAGATGTCGATCGCGTCCGGCTGTCCGATGCCGCCCGTCTATCTGATCGACGACGCTTCGATCAACGCGTTCGCCGCGGGCTTCGGATTCGACAGCGCGGTCATCGGCGTGACCCGCGGCTGCGTCCAGCAACTGTCACGCGACGAGCTTCAGGGGGTCATGGCCCACGAGTTCAGCCACATCGTCCATGGCGACATGAAGTTGAACATCCGATT
>JAACEA010000116.1 GCA_009936695.1 Planctomycetia bacterium | reverse complement strand
GGTGCGATCGATCACGATGCGGTGGGTTCTCCCGAGTCGCGGCTCGTGGGCGGGGCATTGCAGTCGCGGCCCGATCGGGCGCGGGGCGCAAGCCCGATCAACTTCGTCGACGCCGACGATCCGCCGATCCTCGTGATCCACGGCCGAAGGGATCGGCTCGTCTCGTTCGAGCAATCCGTCGAGTTCGCGAAAGCGGCTCGCCGCGTGGGAGGCCGCGTGACCCTCGTTCCGGTGGACGCCGGCGGGCACGGCGGATTTCTCGATCCGTCGATCGACGCGGCGGTTCGAGCGTTCCTGGAGCATCACCTGCACGATGCCGGCGAGCCGCCCCGGGGGATCGATCCGACGAAGGCCATGACGCCCTGACGGGATCTCGGCGTGATCACTCTTCGTCGGTTCGGCCGGCCGCACGCTGGACTTCGGGGATCGCCAGCAGCGCGGCGAGAATCGCCAGCCAACGTTCCCCGGCGATTCCGGCGATGCTCAACTTGATGGCCTGGGTGCCCGAGGTCTCGTCGAGCGTGCACGAATCGATCCGGTAGTTCAACCCCTCCGCGTCGAGCACGGACCTCCACGCGGCATCCGTGGTCCCGACCCCCCGGACGGTGAGCCTGACGGTCGAGCGGTGTTCGCGGGGCATGATCCGATTGAACAGGAGCAGGACGAGCATCAGAACCGCGATGACCGAGGTGCCGACGGTGGCGACCTCGAGGTTTCCATTGCCGAGGGCGAGTCCGATGACGACGGAGAAGATGACGAAGGCCGCATCGAGCGGGTCCTTGATGGGCGTCCGGAACCGGACGATCGCAAGGGTCCCGAAGAGTGTGAAGGCGGCGGCGAGGTTCGATCCGACCGCCATCGTGGACATCGCGATGAGCGGGGCGATCAGAAGCAGCGTCCGCCAGAGCGTGTAGATCGGACGTTCGCGGTGGGCGAGCAGATGCAGGGCCGAGACGACGATGCCGAAGGCGATCGCCACGCAGAGCGTGAGCAGCGGATCGGGCGCCGCACCGGGCGGCACCGGGCCGTCGAGGATCGCCGCGGTCTCACCGGGACCGGAACTGGCCGTGTTCAACAGAGTCGCGATCAAGCCGGGATCGGCCTTCATGTCTTGATTCCAGAACGGGGTGGGCCGGGGTCTTTTCGTGGAGACGCTTCCAGCGGAACGCTCGATTCAGTCATCGGCCCGAATGGTTCGCACGCGGGATTCTTCGGCACGACGTCACTCGAATTCCCTCGGGTCATTTCGGTTCCGGTGCGGCGGGTTTCAGATCGGCGTGGCCGAGGAGGAACCGACGTCGTTCCGAGGCGAGCGACTTCAGCGACTGGTCGTCGCCGTAGAGCGATCGGAGAAACGCCGTGCGATCGCCGAGGAAGGGATCCCGGACCACGTCGGCTTCGATGAGCTCCCGGTAGGCGTCCACGCGAGGGCCGAGCGTGTTCCAGGCGAGTTGCACTTCGGCGATCTCCCGCAGGGTCTCGAGATACTCGGCTCGCCACGCGGGGACGGCGAGGATTCGTGCGATCACCGGCCGGGTCCCGGGGTCGTCGGCGAATGCCAGCGGCGCCTGGGTCATGCCGCCACCCTGGCCACCTCGGCCCGGCCCCCCGCGGCCCGGACCGCGGCCACGTCCTCGGCGTTCGCCTCGCCGGGCATCCTGTCCTCCGCGGGCACCACGCTCCCGGCCGCCACCTCGATCGAATCCGCCAGGGGCTCGCGGTGGTTCGCCTCGTTCGAATCCGGGGGGCGGGCCGTCGGGGCCGAAGTCGGGCGGGGGGCCACCGGGACCACCGGGGCCACCGGGACCACCCGGTCCGCCGCCGCGGCCGCCTCCGAAGGTCTCGTTGTTGTCGTAGTGCACGAGGTGGAAGACGCCCTCGGGATCGAGGTAGACGTAGTAATCGCTGCCGCGGCTGTAGTAGCCATCGGAGTCGAGCAGGGCGTTGTCGATCGCGAGGAACCGGATCGTCTCCTTCACGTCCAGGTGACGGGGAAGGGTCTCCTCGAGTTCATCGTCCGGCGTCTCGCGCAGCACGCGGCAGAGTTCGATCAAGGCGTCCCAGTCCGCCTCGCCCGCCGAACCCGTCTTCAATTCGTATCGCCCGGTGTAGTCGGCGTGATCGGGGCCGTGATACGCGAGTGCGCCACCGCCGGAGAAGTCCGGCGGCACCTTCCATCGCACGCCGTTCCGGGTTCCGTGGTGGGTCTTGGTGAAATCCTTGTTGATCTGCTCCACGTTCGCATACACGCCGAGGTGGACACCGTTGACCACGACCCGTACGAAGTTGGCCTTCGGTGCCGGCACGTACTCGCCCGCGATGTTCGAGAACAGGACCTCCCGCATCAGCGAGGCGTCGCCGTTCGCATTCAGAAGATTGAGCGTGCGATGACCGTCGATTCGAAGATCGTCGTCGTAGGCGTCGATCGAGATGCCGAAGGACTTCTTCGCGGGCATGTCGAACGACGTGTTTCCGCGATAGGAGACGCCGACCTCTCCGATCGGTCGTCCATCGAGAAGCAGTGTCGCGGGTACCTCGACGTCGGTTCCATGGAATGCGACCATCTCCTGATGCCAGTCGTCTTCGGGGAACTGCAGGAAGATCGTGTGGAGGACGTCACGATCGTAGAGTCCGGTGTTCTCGAGTCGAGGAACCGCATCGATGTCGTCGGGATCGATTCGGATCGCATCGGCGCGGGTCTCCGGTCGCGGCATCTCCTGACCACCGCGGCCGCCCGGCGGTCCGCCACGGCGACGACGCTGCGGTTTGGCGGCGGCCTCCTCGCGGGCCAGATCCCGTTCCGTCCGATCGAGCCGGCCGTTCTCATCCGCATCGAAGCGATCATGCAGGAGGACGTCCTGGAATCGAGGGTTCCCACGATCCTGGGCATGGGCGGCCGTGGCGGTCGCGAGGATGGCGGTCGCCACGGTGGTGGTGGCGGCGAGGACCTGAATTCTCTGGGAACGGTCGATCATGGTGTCTCTCCAGGGCGCGGATCGATGCTCGTCGGAGGCATGTTGACGGAATCGAGGGGGCGGGGACATCGCGCGGAGGGAAAAGAGCGGAATCGAGCCGTCGGGTCGATTCTCGGATGGTGCCCCGGCTGCGGTCGTGGCGGACGTCTCCACCGGCCAGACGCATACCCGCCTCCCGCATCGTCGTGATCCCATCTTGAGACGTGTCGACATGCCGTCGCCGTGGGCTCGACGCCGAGGTGAGGCCTCATGCCGGGTCTTCGGGGGCCGAGGGTTTCCGCATCAGGATCGAGTACATCAGCGGGAGCCGGGGGTGGCCATCCGGGAAGCGATGGATGTCGCTGTCGACCGACTTCCGCAGTGCGGCGAATCGAGGGAAGACCGTGAAGTCGTGCTCGTGGAACGACTCCAGGATGAGCCCGGCTCGAACGAGCGTCGTGATCACCTTGCTCACCGGGTGGGTCCAGGTGAAGGACACGTTGCGGAGCGTCGTCGCGTCGGGATCGGCGTAGGTCCCGGGCGTCTCGTCTCGACAGGGGCGGCCCTCGTCGAAGTACGTTTCGGTGACGTCGAGCCGTTCGTGGTGAAAGACATCGGTGAACGGGTGGAACTCCGGCATGTAGAAGCGCCCGCCCGGCTCGAGGAGTTCGAAGATCTGCCGGGCCCATGCGTCGAGGTCGGGCAGCCAGCAGATGGCCCCTCGCCCGGTGTAGACGACGTCGAAGCGGCGATCGAGCGCGGTGGCGGCGTCATGGACTTCAAGGCATTCAAAGCGAGCATCGGCGCCGATCGTCGCGGCGAGATCACGCGCGGCCCGGATCGCAGGCTCGCTGAAGTCGATACCGGTCACGATCGCGCCCGTCCGCGCCCAGGAGAGGGTGTCGAGTCCGAAGTGGCACTGGAGATGCAGGAGTGAACACCCCTCGGTGGGGCCCAGCTCGAGGGGCTCGAAGTCGCACAACCTGCTCGAGCCCTCGATGAATCCCGCCACGTCGTACAAGTCGCTGTCCAGGTGGATCGGGACCCTTTCGTTCCACATGGCTCGGTTGGCTTCGAGATTCGCGTCCGACTTCATGTCATGAAGATACCCGGCCGCCCGTGTGCCGCCCGCTTCGAAAGCACGTGGTCGCGGGGTGGGATTTCACCCCGTTGGCCGTGAATCCGCCCATTGTGAGCCGTGTGGAGGAATCGGATCGTGTAGGTTCTCGTCGGACCCGTCCGTCACGGGGGGGGTCATCCAAGTTCAGGGTCGAAACGCGGCGTAGTGCGCCTCGATCGATCGACATTCCGGGGGTATTCCAGTGCACAAGCAATTGGTCGCGGTGGCGGTCGTCGCCACCGCATCTATGGTCACCGCGCTCGATGCGGGCATCATCGACATCGTCTCCGACAACCAGAATTCCTCGAACGGTCCTGCCAATTCGTATGGGGGATTCGTCGGTACGCTCGAATACGACTGGGTCGACGGGGGCGAGTCCCTGCTCACGATCACCCTCGAGAACACCTCCCAGTTCGACGGGCGGCTCGTGGCGTTGGCGTTCAATGACGATGTGGCGAGCGATTGGGCCTTCGATGGGTCGATCTCCAACGGGCTTTCCAACGCCTGGCAGGGCCTCGCGGGGCCGATCTCCACCAATCCGTTCGGCGATCGTGACTTCGGTGCGAGTGTGACCGATAGTTGGCTCGGCGGCGGATCACCCAATGCCGGGCTTGCCGCCGGGGAGACCGGAACCTGGGTCTTTCGGAGTGCCAACGCATCCGATCGTTCGGCCCTCGATTTCTTCACGCAGGCGGATCTGGTCGTCCGTTTTCGCGGTTTCTCCAACGACGCATCCGACATGCTGCCGTCGACCACGGTTCCAGGCCTGTCCGCCATGCCACTTCTGGGGATGGTCGGCCTCGCGAGGCGTCGTCGAAGATGAGACCGACTCGCCGCCGGATCTGGGGCTTCAACCCGTCCGGTGGCGGGACACGGCTGACGTCGCGTCACTAGACTACGGGGATGCCCGAGTCCACATCCATCCGCGTCGAAGGTGCGCGGCGTCGAAGATCTCCTGCGGAATCGCGTCAGGAGATTCTCGACGAGGTGGTCGACTTGCTCTGGGATCGGCCGATCCGTGATCTCTCGATCGTGATGATCATGCGCGGCACCGGTCTGAGTCGACCCGCCTTCTACCAGTACTTCAGGAACATCCCCGACCTCATCGAGGAACTGCTCGTCGATCTCGAGGTCGAGATGAACGAGGCGGCCGTCGCCTGGTTCGTGGCGGAGGGCGCTGCAAAGGACGAGATCCGGGAATCGCTCGGCGGGATCGTCGACGTCTGCCGGTCGCACGGGCCCGTGTTTCGGGCCATCAGCGAGTCTGCGCCGCACGATTCGCGGCTCGAGGCCGCGTGGTCGAAGTTCATGGGCGGCTGGGATCATTCGGTGGAGGAACGGATCCTCAAGGGCCAGGCCGAAGGCTTCTATCGAGATGGCGATGCGGCGATGATCGCCCGTGCCCTGAATCGAATGGACGCGGAGATCCTCATCGACGGCTTCGGCCGGCGCACGCAACGAGATCCCGAGGTCGTTCTCGAGACGCTCTACACTGTCTGGTCACGCACGCTCCTTCATCCGACCTACCTCGACTGAGTGGCACCGCCGCGCTCGAGGTCGATTCGTTTCGAAGCTCGACGGCCCAGATTCCCAGATTCCCGGCGGCCCTCCGGTCCGACCCTCGTTCCGCCAAACTCGAAAGGAAGTTCGATGACTCCGTCCATACTCGTCCCCGCCATGATCCTCTCCCTGGGCGGTGACCCAGTCACCGGAGCCCAGGACTCCACCCCGCCCGGATTCAACACGCCGATCCCCGAGTCCATCATGACCTCCGACGAGGTCGAGACTTCGATCGGTACGCTCCGGTTCTTCGACGGCATGCCGACCGC
>JAACEA010000115.1 GCA_009936695.1 Planctomycetia bacterium | reverse complement strand
TGGGTCGAACAGCACCCGGGAACCCACACGAACCTTCCAAACGCGGGGAGATCGGACAGGACGCCGAACCACTCGGCATCGGGGGATCTCGCCCGCCGGAAGAACACATCCCGCATTCAGGCGATCGAGCACCTGAAACCCTCGAGCATGGGACCGAACGGCACGAATGTGTCCGAGAACCCTCTCTTCGCGAACTGCCCTGAATTGGCTTGCAGAAGCACCGCAAGCAGATTCAAACGTATCTTTGCCACTACATCTTGTGGTGGCAACCGGAAAAGTACCACATTTCGTCATCCTTTCGATGATTCTGTGGAACAGTCCCAAATGACAGAATACCGCCGCCTCCAGAATTTTCCAGCACACCATCTGGGTGTGGACGGATGTCCGTCGAGCGCCGAGATACCACCGGTTGTGGATAGACGGTCGAAACCTGTTGTTTCGGGGCAAATCGCGGGGACGGACCCGAACGGAGCCCGTACACTCGGCCCGATGCCGTTTCTCGACGCCGATGAATTGATGGCCGACCTCACATCGCCGCAACGCGATGCCGCCGCGGTCGTCGACGGCCCCGTGCTGGTGCTCGCGGGTCCGGGTTCCGGCAAGACCCGCGTCATCACCCGGCGCATCGCGCACCTGGTGTCGATCGGCGTGCCGGCGTGGCAGATTCTCGCGGTCACGTTCACGAACAAGGCCGCGGGCGAGATGCGGGAGCGCGTCGATCAGCTGATTCCACCGGATGTTCCCGGTCGGCGCGGGCTCACCGTCGCGACGTTCCACGGCTTCTGCGCCCGACTGCTTCGCGATCACGCGGACGCCGCGGGGCTCGATGCGAACTACTCGATCTACGATTCCGCCGATCAGAAGAACGCCATGAAGCGGGCGCTCGAGCAGGCGGGGCTCGACCCGTCGAACTGGTCGCCCGCATCGGTGCTCGGGCAGGTGTCGAACGCGAAGAACGCGTTGCAGTCGCCGGAGGCGTTCGCGGCGGACGCGGCGGACTTCCACGCCCGCACGATCGCGAAGGCGTACACCGCCTACCAGGCGATCCTCGATCGCAATCACGCGGTCGACTTCGACGACCTGCTCCGGCATTCCGCCCGCTTACTGCGGGAGGAGGGCGTGGTGCGGGACGCGATGCAGGAGCGATTTCGATACGTGCTCATCGACGAGTACCAGGACACCAATCACGCGCAGTTCATCATCGCCAACGCGATCGCCGGCGGTCATCGGAACATCTTCGTGGTGGGGGATCCCGACCAGTCGATCTACGCCTGGAGAGGGGCCGACGTCCGGAACATCCTCGACTTCGAATCGCACTATCCCGGCGCGACGGTGATCCCGCTCGGCCAGAACTTCCGGTCGACCGGTCACATCGTGCGCGCGTCGGCGGGTCTGATCGCGAACAATCGCCGGCGCAAGCACAAGGAACTGACCACCGAGCTCGACGACGGCGAGTCGGTCGCCGTCTTCCGGCTCGCGGACGAGCACGCGGAGGCTCGGCACGTCGTCGATCACTTCAAGACGCTTGCGAATCAGGGGGTCGCATGGGGCGACATGGCGATCCTCTACCGCGTGAACGCGTTGAGCCGGGTCCTCGAGGACGAGTTCCGTCGCGAGGGCGTTCCCTACGTCATCGCCCGCGGCACCGCCTTCTACGATCGCAAGGAGATCAAGGACGCCCTCGCCTACCTTCGGATGCTCGCGAACGCGGCGGATGACGTCGCGTTCCGCCGGATCATCAACAGTCCCGCTCGCGGGATCGGCGAGTCGACCATCAAGCGGCTCGAGGCGATCGGCGCGGCGACCGGCCGAGGCCTCGACGCGGTCTGTCGCGACCCCGGCTCGCTGGGCGATCTCGCGACGCGAAGTCGCAAGGCGGTGGAGCGGTTCGCCGCGACCGTCGCAGGCTGGCGAACCGAACTGGCCTCGGGTGACTCGACCGGCTTCGGGGATCTCGTCGCACGGGTCCTGCGGGAGAGCGGGCTCGAGAAGCCGGAAGCGGCCTTCGAAAGCGAGGAGGAACGACAGCGACAGGCGAACCTCGGTGAACTCGTTTCGGCGGCGGAGGACTTCATCGCACCCTCCCTGGAGCGATCCGAGGACGGCACCATTCCGATGGCCCTCGTGCTCCGGGAGTATCTCGAGTCGGTCGCGCTGGTCAGCGACGCGGACGCGATCGACGCCGAGCGCGGGGCGGTCACGCTCATGACGCTGCATGCGGCGAAGGGGTTGGAATTCCACGCGGTCGCGCTGGTGGGCCTGGAGGACGGCCTCCTGCCGCACACCCGCGCCCGGGAGAGCGAACTCGAGCTCGAGGAGGAGCGTCGGTTGTGCTTCGTCGGGATGACGCGGGCCGAGCGTCATCTGCTGATGACCTGCGCGGGCATCCGCACGATGCGGGGCATGCGGCAGCCCACGATCCGCAGTCAGTTCCTCGACGAGATCCCCGAGGAACACCGTACCGATCACGACTTCGGCGACGAGTGGGGGGGGCTTCGCGGGGACGACGACGGCGACGACCGGCGGATCGAGACTCGGAGTGACTCTAGCATGTGCATGGGACAGGATGAAACAGGGGGCACTGGCTGAGAGGCTGCTTGAGAAAGGATCGAGGAGGGATGAGAGAGATGAGAGCATTCCGGGGTATGCCGATGAGGAGATCCATGTAGATGAGGGGGATGAAGAATCCAGGCAAGGGGCTGCCACTACATGTGG
>JAACEA010000114.1 GCA_009936695.1 Planctomycetia bacterium | reverse complement strand
TTCGCTCGACGCAGCGCCGGGTCTGGGCCGTGAGTCCCTCCGGCCAGGTGCCGTCGGCGTTGATGCCCACGCAGCCGGCGACCCAGATCATCGGCCCCGCCTGGACCGCGCGGCTGTAGCCCATCCGAGGTTCCCACGGAGATTCGGTCTCGAGACGCCTTCGGCCGTCGGGGCCCTCGACCATGGTCCGGCGTGGTGGTGAAGGCATCGGTGTCTCCTGGGGTGGGGCGGGGCGGACCTTGGACATCCTAGGTCGTGGATCCCACCCATCCTGCGGAATCAGCATCGGTCGGACGCACGGTTCGTGGCTTGATGGGAGAATGCCGACGCGTTCTTCGGGAAGTCGGCCTCGCGAGGTGGTCTCGCCGCCGCTTCACGCGAACCATATGAAAGGAATCCCGGTTCGGGATTCCAGAAGGGCCTCACCGGATGCCAGCTCGCGGGAACAACCACGGTTCGAGCACCCCGATGATCGCGACGGCCTCGCTCGCGATGGCCTTGTTCGTCGCCTTCGCGGCGGCCGACGGTCTCGCGTCCATGCCGGTCGACGACGAGGGTGCTGGCGGCGAGACCGAGATCCCCGCCTGCTGCACGCCGGCGGACCCGCTCTCCCTTCGACTGACCAGCGTGTTGCGCACTCCACCGTCGAGCACGGACGGCGTCGCCGACCCGAATGCCGATCGCGAAGTCCGCCGACTCCTTGCCGCGATCGACGTGCAGACCCTCGGCCTGCGCGACTTCGCCTCCCGGGTCCGCATGGACACCTATGACGATCTGGCGGACGAGACGGAGAAGCGTTTCGGTCGGGTGTACATGGTGATGCCGCCACTCGCCGCGGAAGAGGACCCGAAGGCCGAACCATCCGCAGAGGCCGAGGGCGAAGTCCAGGTCCGGAAGCATCGCCGAGCCGCGATCGTCTTCGAGCGTTCGATCGAGCCGAGCGGTCGGGCACGGGAACGGCTCGAGCACTTCGTCCTCGATGACGGCGTGCTGAGCGACTACGACCACGAGGCGAAGCGACTCGTTCGACGCCGCGTGGTCGAACCCGGCGATCGCCGGGATCCGCTCCGACTCGGCGACGGCCCCGTGCCGCTTCCGATCGGACAACGAAGCGCGGACATCGTCCGCCACTTCGACGTCACGCTGGCGCCGGCGGTTCCGAATCGGATCGCGAAGTCCGCGGACGGCGTGATCGGTCTTCACCTCGTGCCGAAACCAGGGACGGAGATGGCCGAAACCCGCAAGATCACCAGCATCGATCTCTGGCTCGTCGGCGAAGATCATCTGCCCTTCGCGGTGGAACTCCGCGAACGTGACGGCGATCGCACCACGGTCCGGTTCTTCGATCCGGTGTTGAACGCGGGCATCGACGCCACCGCCCGGCGGTGGCTGGAAGCCCCCGACGTCGACCCCAAGGTCTGGAGGATCGAGTCCAGGTGAATCGACGACGCCGACCAATCAGCATCGCATCGCGCCGTGCCGTCATGGTCCTCACCGGGATCGCGGCACTCACCCTGCCGGCGGTGGCCCAGGAGCAGGCCCTCGTGCCGGGGGCGGTCGCACCATCGCCGCTCGTCGTCGAGGCGATGAAAGCGGACTGGCTGACCCCCGAGGAGCGGGCGGCGATGCGCCGTCGTCACGGAACCTGGCTTCTCGAGGACGTGATGGAAGATGGTCCCGGCCGGGCTCGTGTCGCGATGGGGCTCGGTCGATGGGATCTGGTGGCCGATGCGAGCGATGCGCCGATCCAACTCCGGGCCGAGGCGCTTCGCCGACTCGGACGCTCCGAGGAAGGCCTCGCGCTCCTCGACGAGGCGACCGTCGTCGAATCGAGCGCGGCCGCCATGGAGGCCGCTCGCGCTCGTCTGCTCCACGTCCTCGGTCGTCGCGAAGAAGCACTGGCCGCGGCCGCGAGCACCATTCGAATCGCGGACGCCGTGTCGCCACCCGAGATCGGATCGAGCCTCGCCCGGGTGGACGCGATGCGGATCAGACTCGACGCGGGTGGAGGTCGTCCCGACGACTTCCAGCTCATGCTCGATCGACTCGGGACCGCCCGCACCACGATCGACCGGCTCGATCCGAGACCACGATTGCTGGAAGGTCGGCTCCTCGTCGAACGCTCGAGCATCGGGGAGGGGATTCCCGCGCTGCACGAGGCGCTCGCACTCGATCCCCGCCTGGCGGCGTCGTGGTTCGATCTGGGATCGATCGCCCTGCGTTCCTTCGACTTCGATTCGGCGGAGCGGGCGGCGGCGACGCTCGATCGGCTGCATGGACTGCTCGACGTCGAGGGCGAGCCTCCGAAGGGGCATCCGCTCGCGACGCTCATTCGAGCCCGCAGCGCCATGACTCGAAACGACCCGGACCTCGCGGTGGAGTTTCTGGACGAGCTTCTGGCGCGGCATCCCCGGATGCCTGAAGCGCTCGCGCTGCGGGCGGCCGCCGCGGCGGTCCGCTACGACCTGAAGGAGGAGGCCGACTGGCTCGCCCGGCTCGACGAGGTCGAACCCGGCTCCCCCATGGGTTGGTACGAGGTCGGGTCGGCGCTCTCGTTCGACCGGCAGTACGAGGACGCGGCCGCGGCGCTCGCGGAGGCGATACGCCGCCGCCCGGCGTGGGCGGCGCCGCACGTCGAACTCGGCCTGCTCGAGATGCAGTCCGGTCGGGACGCCGAGGCGCGATTCGCGCTGGACACCGCGACGAATCTCGATCCCTACAACAAGCGAGCGGCGTTCAGCGAGTTCCTGCTCGAGGAGATCGAAGGCTTCGAGGTGCTCGAGAGCGAGCACTTCGTACTGAAGTACCGACCCGGCGTGGACGAGGTGGTCGCAAAGGGCATGCTCGGCCCGCTGGAGGAGATGCACGCCGACCTCGCGAATCGGTTCCGACACGAACCGGATCGGAAGACGGTGATCGAGCTGATGCCCGACCACAAGTTCTTCGCGGTTCGGATCACCGGCATGCCGGCGATCCACACCATCGCCGCGTGCACCGGTCCGCTGATCGCGATCGAAGTCCCGCGGGAGGGGCCGCCCGACAAGCATCTCGGTCTCTTCGACTGGTTGCGGGTGCTTCGCCACGAGTACGCCCACACCATCACCCTGAGCCAGACCCGCAACCGGATTCCGCACTGGCTCACCGAAGCCGCGGCGGTGAGCATCGAGGGCGTGCCCCGCGAGTATCGGATCGCGAGTCAGCTCGCGGAACGGTGGAAACGTGGCGATCTCTTCGATCTCGACGAGATCAACTGGGCGTTCGTCCGGCCCAAGCGACCGGGTGACCGCAGCTTCGCATACGCGCAGGGCCACTGGATGGTCGAGTTCATGAACGAGCGGTGGGGCGATTCGGCGCTGGTCGAGTTGATCGATCTGTACTTCGACGGGGTCCAGGAGAAGGACGCGATTCCGCGGGCCCTGGGCGTCTCACGCGAGGACTTCCATCGCGATTTCGTCGATTGGGCGGGTACCCAGGTCCGAAGCTGGGGACTCGACCCCTCGCCTTCGCTCGACGAGCTCGCGGATCGGGTTCGAATGCGGGATCCCGATCAGGTGGCGGGACTCGATGAAGCCAGGCAGTCGCGGCTCGCCCGGATCGCGGACCTCCTCGCGGGGGAGATCGGACGTCCGCTGCGACCCGGTGAGTCCGCGGAGGCGGCCCGGACCGTCGGTGACGCGTGGCCCGCGCTCCAGCGACCGCCGGTCGAGATCGGCGACGACGACCTGCAGGCGCTCCTCCAGGAGTTTCCCGATCATCCGGATCTGCTCGAACTCACGATTCGCCGACGGATGCGAAGCGACTCGACGGTCGACGACGGGGTGCGGGCGATGCTCGAACGGTACGCCGCGGTCCGGCCGGTCGATCCCTATCCGCATCGCGTGCTCGCCCGGGACCTGCTCGACGGTGAAGAGCCGACCAAGGCGATCCCTCACCTGATCGAGCTCGATCTTCGGAGCGTCAAGGACAACAGTTTCGCGCTGGAGATCGCCCGATTGTCTCGGAAGGTCGGCGCGCCGCGGAAGGCCCACGAGGCCGCGGAACGAGGCGTCCGAATGAACCCCTATCACGCGGCCAACCGCGAACTCGCCGCGGCGTGCGCGGTCGAGGCGGGGGAACTCGCGGCGGCCCGCCGTCACATCGAGGCCCTCGTGGTGCTCGAGCCCGATGAGCCTCGTCATGTGCGACGGATGGAGGCGATCGAGCGACTCCTCGAACGAGGTCGTTGATTCCGTGAGTGGCGACGGGATCGCGCGAACCACCGGTCGATTCCCCGCGAATCACAGGTTCCGGGACCTGATCCGGGAGCGCATGGAGCGATCTCGGCCGCGGTCGGTGAAGGATCGATGCGTTCGGACCGACCGGACCTACACTCGGATGAATGGTCTCCTTTCCCGAGTTCGGAGTGCATGACCGCGTGTCTCGACCTGTCCGTGAATCTCGAACGGCCATCGCCGCCACGACGAAGCCCTCGTGGGGTTGGGCTTCGGTGGCGACGATCGCCGTATCGGCATCCGGCATCACGCGAGCGTCTGCGGACGGCCCGTTCCTCTTCGGACCGCCGCAGGTCGTCTCGATGCCCACGCCGCACTCGCCGACCATGGTGGCGATCGGAGACCTGGACGAGGACGGCGATCCGGATCTCGTGATCGCCGGCCGCAACTCGGAAGGGTTCGCGTACCTCGTTCCCAACGAGGACGGCGTTCTGGGAACGCCGATCGAACTGGTGACCGGTGGGCAGACGGACTGGGTGGAGATCGTCGACCTCGACGGGGACGGCCACCTCGACCTCTGCTTCGCGGTGCGGTCGTTGCGGGGAAGACTGTCCCTGCTTCGTGGTTTCGGCGACGGCACCTTCGCGGAGTTCGAGGAGATCCGACTGGGCCGCGAACCCCGGGCCCTCGTGGTCGACGATCTCGACGGCGACGGTGATCCGGACATCGCGGCGATGAATCACCGTCTGCCGATCATCGAGATCCTCTTCAACGACGGCACCGGCGGCTTCGAACGCGGCGCGGACGTGGTGATCGCGGAATCCGAGGTCGGCCATCCCTACCCGCAGGCGATCGACACCGTGGACATCGACCGGGACGGCGACCGCGATCTGGTGGTGGTCGCGACCGGCGCGAGTCGGGCGTGCGTCGTGCTCAATCGAGGCGACGGCACCTTCGAACCGGACGCGGGCTGGCGGCCGCCGCGGGTCACGGGAGAGATCGGTGGCATGACGAATCTCGGGATCGGCGACGTCGACTCGGACGGTGACGAGGATCTCGTCGTTCCGCTGATCCTGCTCGACTCGCCATCCCATGTCGGTGTCTTCGAGAACGGTGGAGCGACGGCGGGCGTCGATCTGCAACGTGAACGGGCCTTCCCCGCGACCCAGCTCGGTTACGCCTATGCGATCGCGCTCGGTGACCTCGACGGTGACGACGATCTGGATGTGGTGGTGGGCCACGCGCTCCCCGGGCCGGTGATGGCGCTCGACAACCGGACGGTGCCGGTGTCGGAGGGCGGCGACGGGCGGGTGACCTTCGAACCCCCGCAGCAGATCGGTTCGGACACCTTCTTCCGAGCCGTGCTCGTCACCGATCTGGACGGCGACTGCGATCAGGACGTTCTGGCCGTCGAACTGATCTCGAACTCGGTCTGGTTCCTGCCGAATCTCACGCCGCAGGAGGGCTCGGATTGCGGTGATGGAATCGCACCTCGCACGGGTCGAGCGACGCCGTCGCGGACGTCGCCGTCGAACTTCGCGATCGATCGGAACGCGATCGGTGATCTGAACGGCGACGGCGCGATCACCGGAGTCGACGTGGCGCTGTTCCTCGAGACCGTCGGTGGCGACGTCCATGCCGATCACCGCCCGGCGTCGGAGTCGCCGGAAGGGCGGGTGCGAAGATGAGCGGCATCCTCTCCAGAATCCTCGCGGTCGCGTTGATGTCGCTGCCGGTCTCCGCGGCCCGCGGGCAGGATGACTGCGGTCCCGATCGACCGCCTTGCGACGAGCCGCACGACGGGCCCGGCTGTCTTCAACCGCAATGTTGCGAACTGGTCTGCAAGATCGACGTCTTCTGCTGCGACGTCGTCTGGGACGAGACCTGCGTGGAGCAGGCCGGGGAACTCTGCGGTGACGTGTACTGCCCCGATTTCGGCGGCTGTCTCGAGATCCACGACACCGGAGGCTGTCTCGACGAGACGTGTTGCGAACTGGTTCGGATGCACGACCCCTTCTGCGGATACGGCACCTGGGACGAGATCTGCGTCGCGGAGGCGGAATCGTGGTGCGGGCGAGCCTTCGAGTGCCCGATCGTTCCGCCCCCCGGTGCTCGCGAGGAGGGTGAGCCGTGCCTCGAACGGCTCAACGACGGATGCGGCGGCGGCGCGGTCGAGATCATTGCTTCGTCGATCGCCTGCGGGGACGCCATCTACGGGAAGACCACGACGAGCGTGCCACGTGACGTCGACTGGTTCCGGCTTCCGGAGACCCGCGACGGGCCGGTGGTCATCCGGTTGGAGACGGAGTTTCCCGCACGAATGCTCATCGTCACGGGCTCATGCGAAGGGCCGATCAGCGTGCTGGACCGACGACCCGTCGATCCCTGCGGAACCGACGAGTGGGTCGTCGATCTCCCGGACGGCGAATACCACCTCGTGGTCGAGGCGGGTGCGGACGGTCGATCGCTCCGATCCGGGCTGCCCTGCGACGAGATCGACCCGAAGAACCCACCGGACGACGACGAGGAGCCGCTGCCGCGGACCTACGGACTCCACTACCTCCTCGAACTCGCCTGCACCGCGGCACCATGTCCGGGTGACTTGAACGGTGACGGCATGGTCGACGGGGTCGACCTCGGCCTGCTCTTCGCGGCCTGGGGCGAATGCACCGGCGTCTGCCCGGCCGACCTCGACGGCGACGGCATGGTCGATGGTCAGGATCTGGGCGGGCTCTTCGTCGGCTGGGGCGGCTGCCCCTGAAATTGAGCGGTTGATCAAGGCCGCCTCCGCGTTATTCGCTGGAAACGGTCGAGAGATCGTCCACAATGGGGGTGGAGAACTCGTCCCATGAACCCTGCTCGTCTCGCCCATCGCATTCTGCTCGTCACGCTTCTTTCGAACACGTCCGC
The DNA here is from genome assembly GCA_009936695.1 of Planctomycetia bacterium. GTDB lineage: Bacteria > Planctomycetota > Phycisphaerae > Phycisphaerales > SM1A02 > UBA12014. Next base: position 299 of record JAACEA010000114.1, on the reverse strand, counting down.
CGCGGTGCTCGCGCAGGATCTCGTGATCGAGCCGAAGGAGAGCATCGTCGATCAGACGCTGCTCGTCTCGGTGCCGTTCGACGGCGTGTTGATCGGCGACTACGACGCGAAGACCAATCCCGGCGGAACCCAGACCCGCCCCGGGCTCTTCGGTGGAAACGGCAACCTTCCCGTGGACTACAGCGCGGTCTTCGGAATCGGATCGCCGTCCCAGCAGTCGCAGCCGTCCGGCAGCATCGTCGTGGATCCGGTCGACATCGCGGATGGGATTCTCGGCATCGACGCGTTCGAGTTCGACG
>JAACEA010000113.1 GCA_009936695.1 Planctomycetia bacterium | reverse complement strand
TCGACGGACCGTCGAAACACCAAGTGGTTCCAGGTGAAGGACGACCCCTCGACTCCGGACCTGATCGATCCCTTCGGACTCGTGGAGATCCCCGACGAGGTCGCGGGCGACGCGGAGGAAGCGAACCTGCTCTTCGCCGGCATCTCGAACCTCGTCTCGGTGCGCAGCGACGTCTTCACCGTGCATCTCCGGATCCGTTCGTTCCGCCAGAACCCGGTGACGGGGGTCTGGAACGCCACCGATCCGGAGTACATCGCCGACGACTCCCGCTACGTCTTCACGGTGGACCGATCGAAGTGCGATCTTCCCGGCGAGCCCCCGGAGATCCGACTGCTCAGCAAGGTGCCGAACTGAGTCGAAGCCCGTCCTGAAAACGGCCGGAGATCCGGCCCGTGTCGAATCAACTCGACCCGCGTCCTCGCCACGCTCGTCCAGCGTCTTGGGGGGCGCGGGCTTTTTTTCAAGCGTCCCCGCGCGGCTCGTGCATCGATGATCCCGGAATCCGGGATCCGACCACCGGCGAGATCGTATGCCAGACCCGGATACCGGACCCGAATCCGGCATCCGCCGCCGATCGGCGTCGCTCGGTTGGAGGGGAACCGGCCATTTCCCGGGGTCCGACTGGCCCGAAGGGTCGCTGGATGGCATCCTTGTCCGGCCCGGTCTCGACCTCGTCGAGGTCCGGGAAATCCTCGCTTCAGGGCCGTATCGGCCGCGGGTGAGGACTAGGATCAAAGGCAGGCGTCACCGGGACTTCCGTTCAGGACGGAAGGCCACGGCGGGGCCGGATTTCGTGACCAGGAACCAGGGGCGGACCCACGCGTCCGCACGGAGATGTAGGCGACCATGCGAACCCCCCAGACCAGAATGACCCTCGCGCTGGCCTTGGCACTCGGTACCGGCACGCTGGCGGCCCTCGCGGTCGGCCCGGCGGCGAAGGACCGGCCGGCGATGGAACGCGGCGTCGCGAAGTCCGCGAAGTCGGCGGTGTCCCGGTCGGATCTCGATGTCGATCGCACGCGACCGATGGTGCTGCAGCAGCCGGAGGCGACGCGTCCGGAACATCCCGTGCTCGCGGTCGCCCGCGACGGTCGGATTCGATTCGACGTCGCCGAGGTGGTCGCGCTCGAAATCGGTGATCGCGTCGATCTCTCGATGCGACGCGGCCTGGCGCCGCACCGCTTCGTGGTCAAGCGTTCCCGCCGCACGACGGGTGACGGTCGATGGTGGCAGCTCGAGTCGATCGACGAGGACCTCGTCGCGGCGACGCTCGCCCATCGAGACGGCATGGTCGCGGGTTGGATGCAGGTTCCCGGCGAGAACGGCGGCATGGAATGGACGCTGGTCCCGATCGGACCGGGGCTCGTCGCGCCCGAAGCGAAGGCCGCGGATCTTCCCGGCTGTGGTGGCGCGATCGTGCCGGACGTCGGCCCGCAGGATCCGATGGGACCGATGTCGCCCTTCAACGACGGCGGCATCGCCGGGGACGACGACAACGAGGTCGACGAGTGCGCGGGATGCGCCGCGACCGTCGCGGACATCGCCTTCTTCTACACGAGCCTCTGCCTCGAGAAGGAAGTGGAACGAATCGAGGAGCAGGGCGGGGATCCGAACGATGCACCGGCCGCGATCGCCGCGGTCTGCGAACTCGAATCGGCGAACTGCTCCATCACCATGGCGAACTCCGAGGTGCCGTTCGGCACCCGGCCGGTCTACGTCGGCCTCGTGGAATGGGACGAGAAGTCCGACAGCCTGCTCGGGCCGTTCACGAATCCCACCGACGGCATCATCGACGAGGTCCACGAGATCCGCGATGCGGTCGGCGCCGACGCATGTTCGCTGGTGTCGCACACCGACGGCGAGGATCCGGCGGTCGGCTACTGCGGCCTCGCCTACGTGGTCAACGGGGACAGTGCAGAGTTCGCGTTCAACAGCCTCGTCCGAGACTGCATGGGGTATTCGCTCTTCGCGCACGAATTCGGCCACAACATCGGGCTTCTCCACGCGGTCGGCGACAGCGCCACCGGAGACGGCCCTCCGTGCGATCCCTGGGAACCGACCTGGGTCGGCTGCTGCAAGCCAGGCGAAAGCGACGAGACTCCGGAGGGACTTCGCTATCAGCACGGCTGGCGGAACGTGGGGAGCACCACGTTCTGTTTCAAGACGGTGATGGCGTATTCGCCCGGCAACGGGATTCTCCACTACTCGAATCCCGAGGTCCCCTACGACGGCGTGGCCACCGGCAGTCCCGAGGATTCCTCGGACGGTCGGGCCGCGGACAATGCTCGGTGGGCCACCCTGACCATGCCCGGCACCGCGGCATACCGGTGCGCCGTACCCGAACAGACCGGCACCGACGGACGACTCATCGCGGGCGGACTGCAGGCCTACGACTTCTTCGGCATCTCGATCGCCACCAACGGTCTCCGCATGATGGCGGGGGCGAGTCGCCACGACGCCCGTGGCCTGAACGCCGGCGCCGCCTACGTCTTCGAGGACTTCCTCGATGACGGGGAGGGCGACGGAGAGGGCGACGACGAGCAGAGCGAGGAGGGCTGGCTCCAGTCCGCGAAGGTGACGCCCACCTATCTCCGCGAGGGTGATCGATTCGGCGAGGCCATCGCCGCCGACGGCGACTTCCTGGTCATCGGCTCGCCGCGGGCGGGTCGGTGGGTGACGGAGGTCGACGAGGACACCGGCGAGGAGTACGACGTGCTCGAGGCCTCGTCCGCCGGCGAGGCGTCGGTGTGGGTCTGGAGCGGGGACTACTACTGTCTGCTGCAGCGGATCCAGCCCGTGGATCTGGTCGACAACGACTGGTTCGGTCATTCGGTCGCGGTCTCGGACGGCCTGCTGGTGATTGGTGCACCGCGTCGTGACGTCGACCCCGACGACAACGACGAGACCGGCGCGGCCTACGTCTACCGATTCGACGGCGTCCAGTTCGAGCAGCTCCCCGGCGACGACGGCTTCCTGCCCGGTGACGACGCGGGTGATCTGTCCGGTTGGAGCGTCGCTGCAGGAACCGAAGGCGACGGCCTTCCGACCAGGTACGTGATGGTGGGCGCGCCGGAGGCCGACTCCGGTCGAGGCAAGGTCGTCCCCTACGTCTACATCAGCGGCGTGGACGCCGTTCGAAGAAGCGATCTCGATCTCGGCGCCCAGGACGCGAACTTCGGCTGGTCGATCGCGATGGAAGGTCGCGACGCCATCGTGGGCGCCCCGGAAGCCGACGACGCCACCGGTGCCGCGGTGTCGTATCGCGTGATCGACAACGACTTCGACGATATCGAATCGTTGTCGTTCTCCGGATCGATGCCCGGCGATCGATTCGGGGCTGCGGTGGCGGTCTCGACGAACTACATCGCGGTCGGTGCCCCGGACAGCGGGGGTGATCCCTTCGATCTCGTCGGCGCGATCGGCATCTACGAACGCGCCGGGAACGGCTGGGATCAGGTCCAGGTCGTGCGACCCGCGGGTCTCGAGCCCGGTGACCGCATCGGCGAGTCGGTCGCGATCGTCGGCAACATCGTGTTCGCCGGCGCGCCGCTCGCGGATGACGCCGGGCCGCTTTCCGGCGTGGTCTACGCGGTGCAGATCCAGTTCTTCGACTGCAATGAGAACCTGATCGACGATTCCATCGACATCTATCTCGGGACTTCGGAGGACTTCAACGGTGACGGCATCCCCGACGAGTGCGAGACCGGTGATTGTGCCGCCGACTTCAACGGCGACGGCATGGTCAACGGCGAGGACTTCGGCATTCTGCTGACCTTCTGGGGACCGGTGCCACCGGGTACCCCGGCCGACCTCAACGAGGATGGCGAGGTGAACGCCGCCGATCTCGGTCTGGTGCTCGCCTCCTTCAACACCGAGTGCGGTGACGAACCCTGATCGTCCCTGGCGTGGATCCGCCCGATGGCGGATCGCGATCCATGAACTCGACGCCCGGCAGCGGCCCTCGTGGTCCCTGCCGGGCGTCTTCGTTCGTGGACCGTCGAGGCAAAGTTTTGGGGGCCCTGAATTCTGGGGTTTTGTTTTTGGGTCTGTTTTTGGGGAGGGGCCGCCTGTTGTTTTGGGGTTCTGCGTTGGGGGTGGTTAATGACGTAATACCCGGGGCTTTGGGTGTTGGGTGTTTGGAGTAAGGGCTGGGGTCTGGGGTCTCTAAATCGGACGGTTTGTTGGGTGGGG
>JAACEA010000592.1 GCA_009936695.1 Planctomycetia bacterium | reverse complement strand
GAACAGGGCTGGGTCGAAGGCGCCCTCGAGGTCACGGAACGCATGCTCCAGACGCACCTGGATCTGGAACCGCCGAGCTATCTCGGGCGGGCCTCCACCACCCCGGATCCGGATGCCTGACCGCCGGATGTTCCACCCCCACCCCGAGTTCCGACCGATGACGCCGACCGACGAGGCTCGATCCCGGACGGTCGGCCTGATCGCCCTCGCCGTTACCGTGCTCGTGTGGTCCGGCTTCTTCCTCTCGCTCCGGCTCGGCGCCCGGATCCATCTTCCGCCGGTCGAGATCGCCCTGCTCAGATTCGCCCCGGGAACGCTCGTCTTCCTGCCGATCCTGTTTCGACACCGAGCCCGAATCCTCGCCGCCCCGCGCCTGCCGCTCGTCCTCATGGTGGTCGGCTCGGGCTTCCCGTATCTGATCGTGGCCGCGTTCGGCATGTCCCTCACGCCCGTCGCGGATGGAAGCACCATCCTTCCAGGCCTCAACCCGCTGCTCGTATCGATCCTCGGACTTCTGGTATTGGGCCGTTCGATCGGCCGGCGTCGACTGCTCGGCCTGATCCTGATCCTCGGCGGCATCGGCCTGCTGGTCGGGCACTCCCTGTTGAATCCGATCCCGGGACTGACCTGGGGCTATCTCGTGCTCCTCGGCGCCGGACTGATGTGGGCGACGTTCACGCTCGCCTTCGAGCGCAGCGGCCTCCGCCCGATCGAGGGCGCCGCGGTGATCACCTTCGGTTCGGTCGCCTTGCTGCTCGTCACGCTGATGGTTCGATGGCGTCCCCTTGAGATGCTCGAGATCGATCCATCGACGATCCTCCCGGTCTTCATCGCCCAGGGAATCGGCGTGGGGTTGCTCTCCACGGTCGCCTACACCACCGCAGTGAAGCACCTCGGCGCGACCCGCGCCGCGATGGGCGGCGCGTTGACCCCCGTGCTTTCGACCCTCCTGGCGATTCCGCTCCTCGACGAGCGGCCACACACCGACGCGCTGCTGGGGATGATCGTCATCGTGACGGGCGTCGCGCTCGCGAACCGGAGCGGCCCCCGGAAAAAGGCCACGCCGGCGGAAGACGACGCTTCGGACACGCCCTCTTGATCCTCAACCCAGAAAGCGACCGTCCAGCACCAGTCGAGCCCGACCCGCGACGCGGACGATCCCCTCATCGGCGGTGGTCGCGTCCACCCGGACCCTTCCCCCGCGCGGGCCACCCTGCCAGGTCAGGAACGTCGGCCCGAGGTCGTCACGCCAGAGCAGACCGAGGCTCGCGTGCAGCGAGCCGGTGACCGGGTCCTCGTCGACCGAGACGTTCGGCGCGAAGTAACGACTGACCACCCTGGCCCCATCGGGACGATCGCGGGCCAGCGCCGTCACCGCGATCCCGCGGGCCTTCACCTCACCGAGCAGTCGCATGTCGGGCGTCATGTCTTCGATCACGCCGGGGTCATCAAGCACCAGCACGAGATCGTCCTCCAGCGTGCGGACGACCCGGACCGGCCCGATGTCGAGTCCCTCGAAGAGTCGCCGGTCCGGTGACGCGACCTCCTCCAGCGGCGAGGCGGGCAGCCCCACGGACTCGTACCCGTCGGTGCGGACCGCCACGATGTCGCCGCGGTGCCGGGTGCGAAAGACGATGGGTCCGGTGGTGTCGGCGAGCCCCTTCTCCCGCAGGGTGTGCGCCGACGCGATCGTCGCGTGGCCGCAGAGTTCGACCTCCTCGCCGGGGGTGAACCACCGGAGCATCCAGCCCGCCGCGGATTCCGGATCCTCGATCGGCGCGACGAACGCGGTCTCCGAGAGGTTCATCTCCGAGGCGATGTCGAGGAAACGGGACTCGACACCGGGCGCGTCGCACCCTCCGGGTGGAAGGATGCAGACCGCGGCGGGGTTTCCGGTGAAGGCATGATCCGTGACGAAGGCATCGACGATGGTGATCGGAATGGACACACGCAACTCCCGAAGAGAGAGGGGGTTCAGGCGGCGATGGCCGGGGGCGCGGGGCGGTTCGCGGTGGGGGCCGCGACCGGCGTGACGGCGGCCGCTTCGACTCGAAGCACGCCGTCTCCGATCCGGATCGGAACGACCCCCTGCGCCTTCAGCACCTCGAACTCCGCCGGACTGAACCCGCCTCCCGGACCGACCACCCCCACCACCACGTCG
>JAACEA010000591.1 GCA_009936695.1 Planctomycetia bacterium | reverse complement strand
TGGATGGCCGTGACCTTCGGTGGCGGCGGCGCGGCGAATGCGTTTCGCTGCTCCTCGCACCCCGAACAGATGATCGATGCCGCGAGGGCCGGGATCGCCGTGGCCGGGAGGAGGTGTCGGGCGGTCGGGCGGAGAGTTCGATGGAGGATTGATTTCACGCGGACCATGATATCCGGGGCGGATCACTTCGTCGGTTCGAGCAGATGCTCCCGGAAAAGCCCGCGGATCCGGCGATACTCGTCGAGCCAGCTCGACGCGGTTCGGAAGCCATGCGGCTCGACCGGATAGATGGCGACCTCCCAGTTCTCCTTCTCGAGTTCGATCAGCCGTTGCGCCAGCCGGACGGTGTCCTGGAACGGAACGTTGTCATCCACCATCCCGTGGCAGATGAGGAGAGGGCGTTCGAGGCCCGCCGCGTGTTCGATCGGCGAGCTTCTTCGGTACGCCATGGGATCGTCATCGGGCGTGTTCAGGATGTTGGCGGTGTAGCCGTCGTTGTAGTGGGCCCAGTCGGTCACCGGTCGAAGGGCGGCGCCGCAGGCGAAGAGCTCGGGACGGGTGAAGAGGCCCATGAGGGTCAGGAATCCGCCGTAGCTGCCTCCGTACACGCCGATTCGCCGGGGATCGACGTCGTGGTTCGCTTCGAGCCAGGCGATGCCGTCCTCGAGGTCGTCGAGTTCGGGCGGCCCCATGTTCCGGGCGATCGCGGTCCGCCAGTCACGGCCGTAGCCCGCGCTCGCCCGATAGTCGAGGTCGAGCACCACGAATCCTTCGCGGGCGAGCAGGTCATGGAACATGCCCTCCCGGAAGTACCGACTCCAGCCACCGTGGGCGTTCTGGAGATATCCGGCCCCGTGAATGAAGAGCACGGCGGGGCGGCGCGTCCCGGAGCGGTCCGATGCCGTGTCCGGTGGGAGATGGAGCCGGCCGCGGATGGGGCGGCCGTGTCGACCGGGGATGTCGACCAGGATCGGAGGATGGCGCTCGATCGCATCGAATCGCTCGGTGGTGGAGTGGGTGAGGGCCGGCGTGCCGGGCGCCGGCGCGTCGGTTGGTCGGACGTGGAGTTCCGCGGGCGATTCGATCGTCGAGTGAAGAAAGAGAAACCGTTCTCCGTCCGGACTGATCGCGAACGCCTCCACCATGCCGGGGCCGTCGACCATGGTCTCGGCCCAGCCGGGGTCGGGGTCGACGCGTTCGAGTCGCCAGTGGCTCGGATCGTCGCGATTCGATCGATACCAGAGCGTGCCGTCGGTCGGATGCCGTTGCACTCCTCGGACCTCGAATCGGCCGGCGACCAGCGGGTCGACGCGGCCGGTCGGACCTTCGGCCGGCTCCGGCTCGGATGCGACGCCCGACTCGGCGGTCGCGTCCTCGGTGGCGTCGTCTTGGATGTCGGGGGTCGTCATCGCCGGCTCGGTCGGTCGCCAGGTCATGAGATCCGACCACCCGAGGCCTTCGCTGAGGAACCAGAGCGTGTCTCCGCCGCGCAGCCAGCCCATCTCGTTGAATCGCCAGCCGATCCACGCGGGATCGTGCAGATGCTCGACCACGGTGCTTCCGCCGGCTTCGATCGCGATCTCCGGATCGAGCACCACGATCCATCGGTCCTTGTTGTCGAGGCTTCGGGCCTGGATCGCGGCAAGTCCGCCGTCATCGGACCACACCACGCTGTTGATCGCGATCGGTCGAGGGTCAAGGGTGGGGGGAGGCGTCGAGTCGGAGGCGGCCTCGGTGGGCGCGGCGAGCCGTTCGATCCGCGACTGCAGGGAGTTCGATGTCTCCGGGGTGTCGATCGTGTCCGGGTCGGCCGCGATCGACTCGCGCCATGCGGCGTTCTCTTCGCGGATGGGGGCAAGTCGATCCACCCGGCGATCGGGAAGGTCGTCGAGGTCGATCTCCCGAACGAATCCGCCGACGAGATCGAGCAGGAAGAGGCGTTCCGGGGTCCGGACCGATGTCCCGACCTTGGGTCGGATCGAACGGACGTCGACGTATCCGTCATCGGTCACGAAGACCGGCATGTCATCGTTCTTGCGGGTGGTGCGGCTGGCGGGCGCGGTCTCGACCAGCATCCATCGTGCGTCGGGCGAGAGATGACGCCGGGTCTCGCGAAGGCTCGGATCGAGTCGGATCGGACCGAACACGTCGTGCTCGCGGGTCTCCCGGATCGCCTCCGACCGGATCCGTGCGGCCTCCGTGGCTTCGGCCCGATCCCGCAGGGTGTCGAAGAGTCTTCGCTGATCGGCGACGAGTCCGGTCGGGGCGGCCGGCGCTTCGGGAGCGTTCTCGAATCGAATCGATACCGGTTCGATCTCGTGCCCGCGTTCGAGGTCGCGGATGATCGTCCGCCCGTCGCGGTCGAAGGCGATCCTGCCGTCGACGAGGAATCTCGGGTTCGATTCCCGACTGGTCGTCCGGGTGATCTGCGTGAAGTCGCCGGTCGTCGGGTCGAAGCGGATCAGATCACCGTTCCGGGTGGTGATCATCGAGGTCCGGCTGGGATTCCAGTCACCGAGTCCGACGATCCGGTCCGCCGCGACGTCTTCGAGTCGGTTGGTCTCGCCGGTCGTCGGGTCGAGCTGGAACGTCTCCCGCTCGCGGGTCGTCCCTCGCCGTCGATCGAAGTGGATCGAGCGGCCATCGGGTGACCAGCGGGGGCGTTCGGGGGCGGCGCCGATCCAGGCGGGATCGGACATCACCGTCTCCAGGGTGAGGATCTGCTCGGTGGTCGGGGCCGGAGGTGGCTCCGACGTCTCGGCGGCAGGAGCCTGAAGAAGGAACGACGACAGGATGACGAACGTGTTCATGGGGCGGTCCAGTCACATCCGGGGTCGTGGATTCGACCTCCGGTGCCACGAGGGCGGCGTGCATCATGGACGAGGACCGGATTCGTTGCACGGACGATCCGGGCGCTTTCGGCCGGGATGCTCGAGCGAGTAGCATCCTCGGCCGTGGACCGCGACCCTTCAGCCCCCGAGCTCGACGAAATCGCCGCGCTGTCGCCACGCCGGCGTGCCCTGATCCTGGTCGCGATGACCGGGTCGTTGTCCATGATCATGATGGACACCACCGTCGTCGGCGTCGCCCTCGCGGAGATCGGGCGGGATCTGGGCCTCGGCGAGTCCCGACTCGCCTGGGTGGTGAACGCGTATCTGCTCGCCCTCGCGGCGTTGATCGCCCTCGGCGGTCGGATCGGCGATCTGGTCGGGAAGAATCGGGCGTTCATGGTCGGCGTCACCGTCTTCGCGCTCGCGAGCCTGTGGTGCGGCCTCGCGACCTCCGGGTCGATGCTGATCGCCGCACGCGTGCTGCAGGCGGTCGGGGCGGTCCTGATGCAGCCGGCATCGGGTGCGATCGTCATCTCGACCGCGGCCCCCGGACGCGAGGGTCGGACGATGGGGATCTACATCGGAATCTCGATGCTCTCGCTCGCGATCGGTCCGGTGCTGGGCGGCATCGTCACCGAACGATTCGGCTGGCAC
>JAACEA010000112.1 GCA_009936695.1 Planctomycetia bacterium | reverse complement strand
GGGTCGGCCGCCGAGGGGGGACTGTCGAACACGTTCGTGCAATCGAGCCCCATCGCGACGTCGGCACAAATCAGCACGCGTCGCCGCGAATCATCCGCGTCGGCTCGAGCCGACGTGAAGATCAGGAGCATGGCGAGCGCGGTGAAGAACGAAGAAAGGCGAAGGGGCATGGGGACATCCGTGATTCGTCGGTGGGATTCTGGCCCCTCAAACTAGCAGGGGGTCCGGGAAGGACCGACTGAAAACCACGCCACGCTTCGATTTCGACCGGCGATCCAGCCCGGCGGCGTCCGGTAGCCCCATTCGACGAACGAGGAACGCCGATCAGGTCGACGACCCTTCGGATTCCGATTCCAGCGGCGCTCTTGGCGCGGCGGGCTTCGTGATCAACTCGTTGACGCCGGTCTGGAAGATGTAGGCGAACGCCCAGGAACCCATCGCCGCGATCCGACTTCGGAAGTTGACGAGAAAGGCGATGTGCACCGCGGCCCACACCAGCCACCCCAGGAAGCCGGCGATGTGCAGCCGACCCATGTCGAGCACCGCTTTTCCGCGACCCACCGTGGCGAGCGATCCCTTGTCGAAGTAGCGGAACGGTTTCTTCGTCGGGGCGCGACCGGCGACGCGGGCGGCGATCGCCCGACCCGCATAGGTCCCCATCTGGATCGCACCCTGCGCGACGCCCGGGACCGTGGCCCCCGTCTCGCCGATCGGCACTCGCGCGAGGTCACCGATCACCCGGATGTCATCCCGACCCGCGATCGTGAGATCCCCCGACACCTCGAGGCGCCCGCCGCGGTCGGTCTCGAGCCCGACCGCTTCGGCCAGATGCGCACCGAGCGCATTCCCGGCGACCCCCGCACCCCAGACCACGGTGCGAGCGGGGACGAATTCCCGGGAACCACCCTGCTCGATCGTCACACCCTCCGGCGAGACGTCGACCACCCTCGTCTCGAGACGGATCTCGACCCCGTATGACCGGAGCGTCTTCGCCGCCGCGGCGGAGGACTTCGTGGACATCGCGGCTAGCAACCGTTCGCCGCCCTCCACCAGGAGCACGCGACATCGCGCCACGTCGAGATCCTTGAACTCCGGCGCGAGCCGATCGACCGCGAGCTGCTTGATCGCCCCCGCGACCTCGACGCCGGTCGCACCACCGCCGACCACCACGAAGGTGAGCCACGGGCGGACCTCGTCGGTCTCTCCCCAGACCCGGACGTACTCCGCCTGTTCGAACGCTTCGAGAATCCGACCCCGAACCCGGTGGGCGTCGTCGAGCGTCTTGAGGCCGGGGGCCATCGCCTCCCACTGGTCGTTCCCGAAGTAACTGGTCTTCATGCCCGCGGCGAGCACCAGATGGTCCCACGGAATCTCGAGGTCACCGGCCAGCACGCATCGTCGATCGACGTCGAAGCCGTCGACGGAGGCCCGGAGCACCGAGACGTTGGACTGGCGGGCGAACACCTGCCGGAGCGGTGACGCGATCGCGCTGTCGTCAAGCACACCGGTCGCCAGCTGGTAGAGCAGCGGCTGGAAGAGCGTGTGATTCATCCGGTCGACGAGCACCACGTTCGCGTTCGCCCGCCGAAGGGCGCGAACACAACTGACGCCGCCGAATCCACCCCCCACGACCACCACGTCGGGTCGACCTTCGACATATCCAGGGGCGCGATGAGGTGAGGCAGACATGGTGTTTCCAGAGGGAATCTCGATCGATCAAATCGCGCCGCATCACGTCGCATCACGGCGGGCCGCGAAGAAGCGGCGGACACCGGAGCATCACACCGGACCACCGGTCATCGGCGCCGGCTCACTTCATGCCCTGCCAGGTCACGATGGGGACGTGGCCCAGTTCCATGCCCTTCGGCGGCGTCACGAAGAGCGCCGGGTCGAAGCTCGCGAGTTCGCCCCCGCTTCGCTCCGGAAGGTACTGGTCGTCGATCTTCCAGTGCCGGTGCATCTTCACGATGATCCGCTGCAACGCGTTCCGCTGGGCCTGGGTCCAGTCGAACTGCTGGAAGCACGGCTGGTCGATGAATCGGTACCAGTGGTAGCGCACCGTCGAGCCGTCGGCGAGCACCGTCTCGAACGGCCCCGCCTTCGGGCCGGGCGACGCCCACGATCCCTTCAACGGTTCCGCGGAATACGGATCGGGCTTCGGTCGCGGCCCGGGGAAGATCTGCTCGACCAGGCCGGTGTCCGCCGGGACGTCGGCCTCGGTGATGCGGGCCCGCGTCTCACCCTCGTCGCGGAAGTAGGTCGGGAAGCGGGCCACCCCGTCCTTCATCACGGTCGGATCGTTCCACTGAAGCCCGAAGACGTTGCCGGGGAACACCGTCGGGGTCGCCAGCCGATTGACGCCGGTGATCTTCTTCTCGTCCTGGCGGTAGGTGACGGGTCTCGTCCCGACGTCGGGCTTCATCGCGCCTTCCGTCCTGAAGGCGCCACTCGGCGCGGGTCCGCCCTTCCGCCAGCGCAGGACGTCGTCGTACAGGGCCGCCTTCGAATACATCGTGACGTCGCGGACCAGGACGGTGCGTCCCTCGTCGTCGACGGGGAACTGCAACTGCGGAATCTTCGCGAAGGTCTCGCCGCCTTCGGTCGTCACCCGGAACTCGGGCACGGTGTTGATCTCCATCGAACCGGCGGTGCCACCCGAGGCGGGACGCGCGTCAAGACACCGACCGTGGTCGAACGGGAAGTCGCGGGAGATCCGACTCCAGCATTCGGGCAGGTAGTAGGCGAGCGGGCCCTTGAAGTTCGCGGCGTCGAGGAAGATCGTCCAGCTCTGGTCGCCGGTGGGCTGCGGATCATCCCGCGGCTCGGTCAACGGCAGCGCCATCCACGCGTATCCGAGCAGCTCGCCCATCGGATTCCCCTCGAAGGTCAGTCCGTCGGGTGGAATCAGGAGTCGATTGCTCACCTGGGCGATGCCCAGCATGTCGTCGGCGAGCGGTTCGCTGCTGTGAAAGAACGGCCAGCCCGGCGAGGCGACCTCGGTGCTGTAGCAGTTCGGCGTCGCGTTCAGGCTGAACTTCGGCGGTCCGTAGTGGAAACGGTTCCCCGCCCAGTAGCCGAGGCCGCCCTCCATGGTCTGGAAGACGCTTCCGTAGGTCGGTCCGCGCTCCGGCCAGTTGTCGCGGGCGATGGTCCCCGGCGGACAGAGCGGCTCGGTGCGGTTGTCGCTGTTGTCGGGCGTGATCCAGGTCGAGGGCAGACCGATCTGGAAGTTCCGGATCGGTCGATCGATCAACGACCAGACCGAGGCATGGAACCCCGCGCCGTAGCGGTGGGTCTCGGGACTCGCGCCGGCGTGGCTGCCGATGTAGCCGTGCAGGCCGCGAAAGGCCATTTCGACCTTCGGTGGT
>JAACEA010000590.1 GCA_009936695.1 Planctomycetia bacterium | reverse complement strand
GCGGTGCTCGTCGGTCTGTGGGCGATCACCGCGTGGATCGTCTTCCAGCCGATGGAGATGCGCGGGACTTCGGGGTTCATGCCATGAACTCGGTTCGAGTCGGACATCTTCGGATCATGCGGCCCGTTCATCGTCGAATGCGCTGGTTGGCGTGGCTGGTCGTGATGCCGTCCTCGCTGGTCGCGGTCCCCGCGCTCGCGGACGGCGGGGTGGTGGTGTGGACCGGGCTCCGGCTCGACCAGCCGTCGGCGGTGATCGTCTCGCCGCCCGCGCCGCGGATCGGCGAGATCGAGATCGCGTGGGTCGGCGCGCGACGTCAGGAGGCGTCGATCACGGCCCGGCACGTCGACGGCGTCGAAGTCGTCGCGGGGTTCGAGCCCGGACTGCTCGCCGACGAACATCGCGCCCTGCTCGACCTCGCGATTCCGGGGGCCTGGTCGATGCGATTGGATCCCGACGGCGAGGGCCCCGCGCCACCGGTCGTCTTCGAGATCATCGTGGGGGACGCGGTTCCGCCGTGGCGGGCGTTGTGGCCCGCGATCTTCGCGTGGGTGCCGCTGGTGGCGATCGGACTCGCCGCAGCCTGGCGCCGAACCTCAGTCCGCTGACGAGGACGAGGCGAGCAGCCCGCGGGCCTGCAGCGCGGTGCGGATCTGCGGGACCGTCTCGATCGTGTGATCGATGCGGATCGCATCCCATCCGCATTCGATCGCAGCATCCACGTTCGGTTGCAGGTCGTCGAAGAAGACGATCTCCGATCCCGTGGCCTCGACGTCGGCTTCGAACGCCTCGTAGATGCGGCGGTCGGGCTTGTGCAGTCGAAGGAGATGGGAGGCGTGACGCACGTCGAGCCTCGCCACCGCGGGATTCTCGAGGAGCATGTCCCAGTGGGAATGGCTGGTGTTCGAGAGACAGGCGGTCCGGTGGCCGGCCGCCCGCAGATCGTCGACCAGTCCGGCCGTCCCGCGATAGGACCCGAGGATCCACGCCCGATCGATGCGGGCGACCTCGTCGGGCGTCCAGACGCCGTCGAAGAGTTCGCTCAGTTCACGCTGGAAGTCGGGGCATTCGAGCTCGCCGCGCTGGTAGCGTGCGATCAGGGCTCGGGCGCGGTCGTCGTGGCCGGGCCGCGGCTGGTGCGTCCGGGGATCGATCCCCGCGGCCGCGCATCCTTCGTTCCAGTCGCGGCAGATCCGGACCAGCACGCCGCCCAGGTCGAAGCAGATCACCATGGTCGTGTTCCGTGGACGTTTCGCATCTTCGGATCTCGATTCACGGATTCAGCCGGTGCGTCGCTTTTCGGCGCGACGTCGGCGGAAGAAGGCGCGAAGCAGTTCCGCGCACCGGGATTCCTCGAAGCCCCCGATCATCTCGACGCGATGGTTCAGGCGTCGATCACCGGGGATGTCGAAGAGCGAGGTGCACGCCCCGGCCTTGGGGTCGAACGCACCGAAGACCAGCCTTTTCAGCCTGGCGTTGACGAGGGCGCCCGCGCACATCGGACACGGTTCGAGGGTCACCACCATGCTGCAGCCTTCGAGTCGCCAGCTGCCGAGGCGTTCGCCCGCGGCCCGCAACGCGACCATCTCCGCGTGTCCGGTCGGATCGCAGCAGGACTCGCGGTTGTTCGCCGCCTCGCCGAGGATCTCCTCGCCGCGAAAGACCACCGCGCCGACCGGGACTTCGCCTTCGGAGGCCGCGGCCCGGGCGAGTTCGATCGCACGCTCCATCATCCGTGCATCGACGTCGTCGACCCCCGGGTGATTGTCGCTTGCGATTCGAAGCCTGGACATCCATCTTCTCCGACGAGTTCCGATGCGTCGCTGCACGCCGCCGTATCGGGCGTTGCGACCTTCGTTCTTCACGACGCCGAAGCGCCGGGATCCTTCACGTCGGGGTCTCACGACCCGGGCCTTCCGGTTCCATCCTCGTCATCGGTGTCCGGCTCGTCCTTCACCCGGTCGGATTCCGCATCCGCGTCGGAGTCCGTCGTTTCCGCGTCCGTCTGTTCCGGTTCGGTGGACTGCGTGGGGTCCGAGGTCCCGTAATCATCCCCGTCCCGTCCGGAGAGCCCGCCGAGGGCGCCGGAGATGACCCTGCCACGGGCGACGCGTTCCGCGGGGGCGAGGGTGAGCAGGACGATTCCGAGCTCGTAGAGAAGGTAGAGGGGGACGAAGAGCAGGACCATGCTGATCACGTCCGCCGGCGTCAGGATCGCGCCGAGAATCGCGCAG
>JAACEA010000589.1 GCA_009936695.1 Planctomycetia bacterium | reverse complement strand
GTCGACGCGGAAAAGGACTTCGGCCCCCAGCTTCGATTCGAGATGCCCCCGATCGCGGAGGCTGACGGGGTGATCCTGCCCGGGCGGGACACCGCCCAGCTCGCGGTGATCGAACGACCGACCAAGCGACTCGTGGTGCACGAATTCCGCGTGGACGACGAGGAGGGTGGGGAGCCGTCCTTCGAAGTCCACGGATTCACCGATCCGGGTGAACGCAAGCGGGACGTGGTCGTCGCCGATCTCGACGGCGACGATCTGCTCGACGTCCTCGCCACCGATCGGGCGGAGAACGCGATCGCGACCTGGATGCAGATCCCGGGCCGCGGCCTCGGCGGCAGCCGGACCTCCCCCAGCTTCGCCGCCCCGGATGCGGTCGAGGCCGGCGACATCGACGGTGACGGCATCGCGGAGGTCTTCGTGCTGAGCGAGGAGGAGGGCGTGGTCGGTCGGGCATCCGTCGGCCCCGACGGCATCGGCTTCCCGGAAGCCCTTCGTCTTCCCGCGGGCGACGTCCCCGTGGCGATGAAGCTGGTCGACCTCGAGGATGGTCCCGCCCTCGCGGTGATCGCCTCCAAGGACAAGCGGTTCTCCCTGGACCTCCTCGCCCTCGACGGCGGGGAGACCGAGGTCATCGAACTCGGTCGCGCCACCCGTGGGCCCGACACCGTCCTCGACGTCGACGCCGACCAGGACGGGCGCATCGACCTGCTGGTGTTCACCGCCGACAAGCCGATGATGATGCTTCGAGCGGGCGACGACGGATTCACGCTGGTCGAGAAGGACGACATGCCGCAGTTCGGACTGGTCAGCGCCGCCGGCGCGGGGAACACCGGCCGCTTCGACATCGACGGCGACGGCACCGAGGAACTCCTCGTCGCCGACCGCAACTTCATCCGCGGTCTTCGCTACGACGACGAGAAGGGCTGGACGGTGGTCTCGCAGCTCAACGCCGATCGGGACGCCAAGCTGGTGTCGGTGGCCATCCTCGGCGATCGAATCGTCGCGGCCGATCGAGAGGGTCGACGGTTGCTCGTCTTCGAGCGGGCGGGCAGCGGCTGGGCGGTGACCGACGAGATCGCGATCCGCGGCATCGATCCGGTCCGGATCGAACGCGGCGGCTTCGGTGGTTCGAGCGAAGAGGACGATCTGCTGCTCGTCGGAAACGACGCCTTCGCGGTGGTTCGACTCGACGGCGATCGACCTCGACTGGTGGAGACCGGTTCGTGGCGTCCGGACGACAATCGAAAGGTCCCGCACGAAGTCGGGATCGGCGATCTCAACGGCGACGGACGGATCGATCTGGTCGCGCTCGACGCGGGCACGCAGATGGCGGACATCCTGAGCTTCAGCGATCGGGGCCGGCTCCACCCGATGACCGGGTTCACGATCTTCGAGACCAAGATGTTCAGCGGCGGCGAGCCGCGGGAGTTCGAGCCGCGGCAGGTCCTGGTGGCCGACGTGACCGGCGATGGCGCCGACGACATGGTCCTCGTCGCCCACGACCGGATCCTGGTGTATCCGCAGTCGGTCGTGGAACCATGAGAATTCGGGGATCCGAGCGCGAATCGCATCGGATCTTCGCGCCGTGCGCCTTGATTCGAGCCCGCCGCGAGGAAATGCTTCCCGCATGAACGACGTGGACCGAAGATCCTTCCTGCGCATGGCGGCCGCCACCACCGGCGGCTTCCTCGGACTTCGGGACGCGGTCGCGGCGAACCTCCTCGGCTTCGGCGACGCCGCCCGCGGATACGGCGACCTGGTGGAGGACCCCGCCGGGATCCTCGACCTGCCCACCGGGTTCTCGTATCGCATCATCTCCCGCTGGGGCGAGGAGATGGACGACGGCCTGCTGGTCCCCCACGAACACGACGGCATGGCGGCGTTCGACGGCGGGCCGGGACGGACGATCCTCGTCCGCAACCACGAGATCGGGGTCGACGCCGATCTCGGGTGGGGCGCGTTCGGTCCGAACCTCGAACGACTGGGGCTCGTCGACCGATCGAAGTTCTTCGACCAGGGCAGCGGCGATCGACCGGTCCTCGGTGGAACCACCACCATCGTCTACGACCAGCGGTCCGGAACGGTCGAAAAGCACTTCCTGAGCCTGGCCGGGACCGGACGGAACTGCGCGGGCGGACCGACACCGTGGAACAGCTGGATCACCTGCGAGGAGTGGACGCAGAAGGCGGACGAGGCCTGCGCGAAGGACCATGGCTGGTGCTTCGAGGTTCCCGCCACGGATCAGATCGGACTCGCCACCCCGAGACCGCTTCGAGGACTGGGGCGATTTCACCACGAGGCGATCGCGGTCGCGCCCGACGGGCGATGCGTCTACCTCACCGAGGACCGGAACGACGGCCTGCTCTACCGCTTCGTTCCGGATCATCCCGGACGGCTCGCCGAAGGCGGACGACTTCAGGCCCTCGTGGTGCGAGGCCGCCCCTCGATCGATCTTCGCAACTGGATCGACCCCGCGACCGAGGTCCCGATCGCCGTCGCCGGCCAGGGCCTTCCCGTCGAGTGGATCGATCTCGATCTTCCCGAAAGTCCCGACGACGACCTCCGGTTCAGGGGCCACGACGCCGGCGCCGCGCGATTCGCCCGGGGCGAAGGCATGTGGACCGGACAGGACGAGATCCTCTTCGCCTGCACCACCGGTGGCGTCGCCCGCATCGGTCAGATCTGGAAGTACCGACCCTCGCCCGCCGAAGGCCTCGAGGGCGAACACGCGGCTCCGGGGACGCTCGAGTTGTCGATCGAGGCGACCGAAGGCGGCGTGATCGAGAACGCGGACAACCTCACCATCGCCCCGTGGGGCGACGTCTTCGTGTGCGAGGACGGGCCGCCCGGAAACGGACTGGTGCGAGTGACGCCCGAGGGCGAGGTCGACCGCTTCGCCCTGAACCGGCTCAGCGGAAGCGAGCTGGCCGGCGCCTGTTTCAGCCCCGACGGAAACACGCTCTTCGTCAACATCCAGCACCAGGGCATCACCGTCGCGATCGACGGTCCCTGGCGGTCCCCGGCCTGACCACCGGACCGCGATCCTCGTCGGCGTCCGGGCGACTCAGAGGAGCGAGCCCGCATCCAGGATGAAACAGAGGACCACGATCAACGACGCGCTCACGAGGCGTCCGACGTCCTTCGTCGGCGTGACCTTCGCGGGTCATGCCTCACCGTCCGATCCGCCACCACCGCAGCGGGTCGGGCGGGATCAGCGGTCACCGAGCGCGACGTACGGAACCTCGTGCGGCCCCACGTAGGCGGCGCCGGGCCGGATGAGCTTGTTGTCCTTCAGGTACTCGATGCAGTGGCCGGTCCAGCCGCTCATTCGGCTGAGGGCGAACATCGGCGTGAAGAGATCCAGATCGAGGCCGAGCGACCAGTAGGTCGTCGCGGAGTAGAAGTCGACGTTCGGGAAGATGCCCTTGTCGGCGACGGCCTCGTGCATGATCTCCTCGATCCGCTTGCTCATCTCGTAGAGCGGGAGGTTGCCGGTGTCCCGGGCGAGTCCCTCGGCGAAGGTCTTGAGATACGTGGCCCGCGGATCGTACGCCTTGTAGACGCGATGCCCGAAGCCCATGATCTTCTCCTTGCGCTCGAGCTTGCCCTTCATGAACTCGTCGACCTTCGACATGTCGCCGATCTCGTTGAGCATCACCATCACGCCTTCGTTCGCACCACCGTGGAGCGGCCCGCGAAGGGCGCCGACGGCCGCGGAGCACGCGGAGTAGAGATCACTGAGCGTCGAGATCACGACCAGCGAGGTGAAGGTCGAGGCGTTGAAGCCGTGGTCGGCGTGCAGCACGAGGCAGACGTCGAGGGCGCGGACCATGGTCTCGGTCGGCTCCTCGCCGCGAAGCATCCAGAGGAAGTTGCTCGCGATCGAACGATTCGCATCGGGGGCGACGATGTCCTTGCCCTTGCGGTGCCGATCGAACGCCGCGATGAGGGTCGGCGTCTTCGCGACGAGCCGGATCGCCTTGCGAATGTTGGCTTCGGGGGAGTCGTCGTCGGCCTCGGCGTCGAAGAGCGAGAGGCTGGAGACGAGGGTCTGCACGGTGTGCATCGGCGAGGCGTCGGCCGGAACCGCGCGGATCATGTCGAGGACCCCGGCGGGGAGCTCGTATTCCGCCCGAAGCTGCTGCTCGAAGGCGGCGAGCTCCGCAGCGTTCGGGAGGCGTCCGTTCCAGAGCAGGTAGGTCGACTCCTCGAAGGTGGAGTTCCGGGCGAGGGAGTCGATGTCGACGCCGACGTACTCGAGGATCCCCTTTTCGCCGTCGATGAAGGACATCTGCGTCTCGGCCGCGATGGTGTTGACGAGACCCTGGTCGAACTGCTTCTCGGTGGCGGTGCTCATGGCACATGGACTCCGTTGGACGTCTGATCGACGGACTGATTTCGAAAGAACGAACTCGAAGGAATTCGCCCACCGGCCCGTTCTGGATGCCCCTTCGAGGGGGGATCTCGGACCGCGAGGGGCATCGGATCGGCGACGTGCCGGAACCGGGCCCCGCCCCAGCCGCGCAGACGCGCCGGGTCGACCAGTGTAGGGCGTCCGGCCGTCTCGCTCAATGCCCGATCCGACGTTCGCTCCGGTCCCGGCCGTAGACTCCCGGCATGCTCATCCCTCTCGGAACCGACCGCCTGCCGCCTCGACGGGCCATCACGACCAGCATTCTGATCGTCTTCAACCTGCTGGTCTTTCTGGGAATGATCCTCGCCAATCGGTCCGGGTACGCCTCGCTCGAGGACACCCTGAACGCGGGGGCGGTCGGACGCAACGGCTTCGAACCCTGGACGCTGCTCACCTTTCAGTTCCTCCATGACCCGAACGGGCTCGGACACCTCGGGTTCAACATGCTGTTCCTCTGGGTCTTCGGCCAGGCCGTCGAGTCGAGACTCGGGCACTGGGGCTTCGCGGCCTTCTACCTGCTCGGTGGGATCGCCGCGGCCCTCGCGCACATGGTCGCGAGCCCCGCCCCGGCGATCGGCGCCTCGGGATCCGTGGCGGCGGTCAGCGGCGCATTTCTCGCGCTCTTCCCAAGGGCCACGGTGCGGATCCTCCTGTTCTTCTTCCTGATCGGGATCTACCACATCCCCGCCCTCTGGTTCATCGCCTTCTACATCGTGATCGATCTGTTCAGTCAGTTCGCGGGGATGCTCGGGCGATCGAACGACGTCGCCAACGCGGCACACCTCGGCGGGTACGCCTTCGGATTCTCGACGGCACTCCTGCTCCTCGCCGTCGGCATGCTGCCCCGCACGGACCTCGACGCCCTCTACCTCTTCAAGCAGTCGCGCCGTCGCGCTGCGATGCGGGCGGCGACGCGGGAGTACGGAAGCGGATTCGACACCGCGACGCCGACCACCGCGACGCCCCGCGCGATCACCGCGAAGGATCGGTCCGACGGCGTGCCGGAACTCGTGCCCGTCGCACCGGACGAGCATGCGGAGGATCGGCGGATCATCACGGAGGCGCTTCGACGTGACGACTCGGCCGCCGCGGTCGAGGCGTACCGAGCGGCATCCGGGAAGCTCCGACTGGCCGACGGCGATCAGGCGGAGATCGGCAACCGCGCCATGGCCCTCGGCGACGCGGACACCGCGGTGCGGGCCTACACGGACCTGCTCGAACGACGTGGTGAACGGACCAACGGATCAGGTGGTTCGAGCGACGACATCCGTCTCCTGCTGTCATCGATGCTGGTCAGACGGCTCGGTCGCCCCGCCGACGCGAAGCCGCACCTCGACGCGCTCAAGGACCGGTCGCTCACGCCTGACGCCGCGACCCTGCGTGACGCCCTGCTGGCGGAGATGGAGAACTGATGTCCTTCGAACGCGACCTGCTCGATCCCACGCGATCACCGATGGTGAAGATCTGCGGCGTTCGCACGCCCGCGGATCTCGAGGCCTGCGCCGACGCCGGCGTCGACGCGGTCGGACTGGTCTTCGCCCCGGGCTCACCGCGTGAACTCGGACCTGCCGAGCTCGTCGAACTCGTCGCGGAGATGCCCGACGAACTCGAGCCGATCGGGCTCTTCGTCGAACCTGCCAACGACCTGCTCGACGCCTGGCCCGGCGCGTGGATCCAACTCCACGGCGACGAATCGGCGGCACGAGTGACCGCGATCGCCGCGGAGACCGGCCATCGGATCATCAAGGCGTTTCCGTTCGATGCCGACGACTGCCGACGCTGGGACGAACATCCCGACGTCGAGATCCTGCTGATCGACGGCCCGCGCGGCGGCAGCGGCGAGCCGTTCGACCACGCGGCCCTCGCCCCCCTGCTCGCGACGCTCGAAAAACCCGTGATCATCGCGGGCGGGCTCGATCCCGAGACCGTCGGCGAGGTGGTGCGCGACCTCGGCCCGTTCGGCGTCGACGTCTCGAGCGGCGTGGAGTCGTCGCGCGGCGTCAAGGACCACGACCGGATCCGCAGGTTCACCGCGGCGGCGCGGGCGGACTGACGTCCCACGGAACCCCGATCCCGTCGCTCAGACCGTGGCCATCACGCGGGCGGTGTTCTTGCTGGCGATCCACTCCCGGAGTTCACCACGCCGGGCGTTCCAGGTGCCGCTGAATCGCTCGTCGAGGAACCGGCCGTAGAGCTCGAGCAGGATCGCATCGACGTCGAAGGTCGAATCGATCCGCTGGGCGATCGCCTCGTGCTCGCTGCCCGGCCGATCCTCGGGACGCGGGATCTTGAGTCCCCCCACGCGGAACAGATCGCCCTGCAGGTCGAAGGTCCACTCCGCCTCGCCGTCGGCCATCGTGAAACCGATCTTCCGCGGCCACTTGCCCTGCTGGAGCGCCTTCGACACCTCCGCGCTTCGTCCCGGGCCGTCGCCGCGAAGCGACTGGCGACCGGTGATGCCCCAGGCGCACTCCATGTCGATGGTCCGATCGACCATCATCGACACGCTCCGACCGTCGTCGAGATCGAACAATCCCTCGTTCACCTCGGTGTGCCACCAGAGCCAGAGCAGGAAGACGTTTCCGAGGAAGTCCTTCGGTTCCGGACCCGCCATCGCCCACGGCACGTCGGGCCGTTCGCCGACCTCCGCGGACTGCTCGAGATTGCGTGGCGTCGGGGCCGCGGTGAACGCGTCGGGCATCGCATCGTCGAACGCGCTCGCGATCCCCTTGGCGACCAGCAGGTCGAGCGCGAGCCCGCCGGCGGACTGGGCCTGGAGTCGGGCGCCGAACGTCGCCTGGAAGAGATCGCGCAACGCGTCGAAGACCTTCTCGCTCGTGGCCGGCGCGAGGATCGTCGCGGTCGCGGGATCCCACACCATGGGAACGAGCTTGCTGGATCGGTACCGGCCGTCGGCGACCTCCTCGAGCCAGCGCCGCTCCGCGGCCTCCTTCGCCTCGCGCTTCGCATTGCGTCCCAGCGGCTTCGCCGGCATCCCGGCGGCATCACCACCGCGATCGGCCATCGCCTTCCGCAGCGCCGTCTGCTCCTGCGCGACGTAGGCCGCCCGGATCTCGCCGGGCACCCGGACCGCATCCATCCGCATCGCGGCGTGCAACCGGCCGTCGAAGACGCATCGGTCCCAGGCGAAGTCGTGGTCGAGGATGTGCTCGCCCGCGGTCCATCCGGTCTCGACGTCGGTGGGGACGCCGACCGTCGGGACGAGTCGTCCCGATGCGAACGCGTCGAGCAACGATTGTTCGATCCGGGCCGGGGCGTCGCCGCCGATCCGGAAGCGGGCGTAGGTGACGTTTCCTCGAGTGAAGGGCATGCGGGGATTGTCACCCGTCGCACGACGTCGACTCCGCTTCCGGCGGGTTTTCCACGCCGCGATCAGGCCGCCGACGCGCGGCGAAACACGATGCGGGTCCCGTCGGGCTTCACGTCGACGCCGAAACCGAGCTGGAGGTCGCTGGCCGTCCCGGCCGCGCGAGGGCATCACGCGGGCAGGAACTGGACGATGCCGATACGGCCTTCGCGGAGGGTGTATCGCACCAGGAGATCGCCCTCGGTCCGTTCCCCGGTGTCTGGATCGACCCGCCACCAGTGCTCGAGATCGACGGCATGATCGCCGGCGACGACTCGACGGGAGACGGTGCCTCCGAAGGACCAGCGGGCGAACATGTCCTGGTAGCGATCCCGAAAGGACGTGATGCCGGACGTGCCGGGAGCAAGGTCGTTCCAGACCTCGACCTGGTCGTGGTAGCAATCGCAGAATCCATCGAGGTCCGAAGCGTTGTAGGCCTCGAGCTGCCGGCAGGCGAGTTCCTCGATCTCGCTCACGCCGCGGCCTCGTCGTTGTCGCGCCTCACGACTTCCCGGGTTCCGTCGGGCTTGACGTCGACGGCGAAGCCGAGCTGCACCAGGTGCTGCATCGGCCCGTGCGGCTTCGCCTTCTCCTCCTCGAGCCGCTTTCCGGCGCCGGGGTTGGCGTAGGTGTTGAAGAGCATGGCCTTGATGTTGGCCCAGATCCCCCGCACCCCGCTGAAGGTGAAGTCGACCGCGGTGGGTTCGTACCCGCAGTGCACCATGCAGTTCTGGCACTTCGGGTTCCCGCTGGCCACGCCGTAGCGATCCCACTCCGTCTCCTCCATCAGCTCCTGGAACGAGTCGACGTACCCCTCCTGCAGCAGGTAGCAGGGCTTCTGCCAGCCGAACATGTTGTAGGTGGGGTTCCCCCAGGGCGTGCACTCGAAGTCACGCTTGCCCATCAGGAACTCGAGGAAGAGCGGTGACTGGTTGAAACGCCACCCCTTCTTGCGGTTCGACAGGATCATCTCGAAGAGCTCGTTGGTGCTCTTGCGACGCAGGAAACCCGTCTGATCGGGCGCCTTGTCGTAGGCGTACCCGGGGCTGATCATCATCCCCTCGACGCCGACCTCCATCATCTCGTCGAAGAAACCGCGGACCGCGTTCGGATCCGCCCCATCGAAGAGCGTGGTGTTCGTGGTGACCCGGAAGCCACGGTCGACCGCCAGCCGGATGCCGGCGATGGCCTTCTCGAAGGTTCCCTCGCGACAGACCGCGAAGTCGTGGTGCTCCTCCTGGCCGTCCATGTGCACGCTGAAGGAGAGATACTTGCTCGGTTCGAACCACCCGGCCTCGAGCTTCTCCTTCAGGAGGATGGCATTGGTGCAGAGGTAGATGTACTTCCGTCGCTTCACCAGTTCCGCGACGAGTTCGCGGATTCCGGGATGCAGGAGCGGCTCCCCACCGGGGATCGAGACCATCGGCGCCCCGCATTCGTCGACCGCCTTGAGGCAGTCCTCCACGCTCACGTCCCGCTTGAGGATGTGCGGCGGATACTGGATCTTCCCGCATCCCGCGCAGGCGAGATTGCAGCGGAAGAGCGGCTCGAGCATGAGCACGAGCGGGTACCGGCGGCGACCCCGGAGCCGCTGACCGACCACGTAACTCGCGACCGTCCACATCTGGGAAATCGGAACTGGCATCGGACGGGCATCTCCTGCGTTCGTCTGGCTCCATCACGGCGACCGGCCGGGGGCGGAGCGAGGGTCTCAGAGCGGGATGGTAGCAGCCACTCGACGTCGATTCCGTCGCGGCACCCCCCTTCGCGAGGTGCTGGAGCGGGAATCGATCCCCGGAAAGAAAATTCGTCGATTCGACGATCCCGAACCGCGGACCGACGTAGCAGCCGGATCATGTCCGCGCTCACCATTCATCCCGTCGCACCGTCCTGCGAACTCCTCGAGTTCTGCGGACGACTTGCGCGGATGACGCCGACGGCCCTCGGAGGCCGGGTTTCGGGTAGGGTTCCCCGCCGGAGCCATGCGTTGACCGATTCCCAAGAGGCCCATCTCGACGCCGTTCCCGCCCCCGGTGACGCCCAACGAACCGACGAGGAACTCCTCGTGGCGTACCGCACGGGGGATCGCGCGGCCTTCGCCGCCCTCGTCGAGCGCTACCGCAACGACCTCGTCCAGTTCCTCCATCGATTCCTGAGCTCGCGTGCCGCGGCTGAAGACGTCTTCCAGGACGCCTTCCTCCAGGTGCACCTGTCCGCCGATTCCTTCGATGCCGACCGCCGGTTCAAGCCGTGGCTCTACACCATCGCCGCGAACAAGGCCCGGGACTTCCATCGAAAGCG
>JAACEA010000111.1 GCA_009936695.1 Planctomycetia bacterium | reverse complement strand
GGGTCATCCGCGGCAACGTGCCCGCTCCGGGTGCGATCTGCCTGCTCGGCCTCGCCGGTCTCGCCGGTCGTCGTCGTCGCGGCTGAACGCTTCAACCCTCGTTCTTCGAGGGGTGAGAGATGATCGATGCACCGAGGGGACCCGTCACGGGTCCCCTCGGTCTCGTTTTGCAGAGGCTAGGATGCGAAATCGCGCGAGCGAGGCCCGTTCGCAGTCGCGTCTCGTCGCCGCTCGCCGACCGGGAAGCCCGCCTTCATGAACATCGATCTCCGAACGATTCCCTGGGTCTGGATCAACGTCGATTCGGATGTCGAGAAGGCCGCGCAGATGGAATCGCTGCTCGATCGGCTCGGCATTCGAGACCGGAGCCGGTTCAGCGGCGTGACCGGAATCGCCCCGCATGCCGGCGTCAATCGGGGCGAAGAGCATTACCGCAACTGCGCCGAGAGCCACTTCGGAGTCCTGCAAGCGGCGATCGCGAAGCACACCTTCCCGATTCTGGTCCTCGAGGACGACGTCGACGTCCAGGGCTTTCCGGATGCCCCGATCGAGTGCCCGGACGACGCCGATGCCCTGTACCTCGGCACCAGCCACGGAAGCCCCGACTACCGGGCGACGCCGGTATCCGATCTCCTCTTCCGAATCGAACGCGTCTACGCGGCCCACGCCGTCGTCCACCTCACGCGTGAATACGCGGAAGCGGTGATCGCCGACGGACGCCGCTCGATCTACGACCGCGACGAGCCCTTCGACGTCGCGCTGGCCTTCGAGACCCAGTCCCGTTTCAACGTCTACGGAATGCGGTCACCGATCTTCTACCAGAGCGATGCGAAGAACCGGGTCAACCAGTGGGAGCACATGACCCGCACGCCGCTTTCCCCTCGGGAACCGTCCGGCACCGGCAGGCCGCCGGTCATTCCCTGACCGGACCCACGGCCTTCGCGACCCCGAGGGCCCTCAGCCGACGTATCGCATCACCGGATACCGGCCGGCCAGCACCATTTCGTCGATGATGAAACGCCGGATCCGCGGGTACCAGGTCAGCACCTCCCGCTGGAAGCGGATCTGGTCGCGGGCCTCGACGTCGAGCGTCGCCTTGAACGCCCGGAAGTCGAACCCGGCGAGGCGTCCACCGATGTCGCGAGCCATGGCGTGGCACCACGATGCCGTGTCGAGATCATCCGGCGTCGCATCCGCGACCTCGCGACAGCGACGCGCCAGTGATTCAAGTTGCTCGAAGACGCCGGATGCCACGTCGTCCGACAGTCCGAAGGAGTCGGAAATGACGGGAAGCGACGCCTCGCCGTTTCGGTCGAAGTGGAGCCGGGATCCGACTTCTCCTGCGATCATCGCGCCGACCAGGGACGCCGCGGCCTGTTCCGGCAGATCGGGGCGATGTCCGGACGTCGCCGGCCGGTGGAGCACGCGGGCGGGGACACCCTGTCCGTAGGCGAGCGGACGGCTGATCGCCGCGGACAGCGGTCGCAGGAGATCCCCCACCAGCTCGTTGTCCGATCGATAGCTGGTCCGAACGGTGTGATGCGGGTTCCGAAGCGAAATCCGGTCGTCGGTGAGAAACCACCACGGAAAATGATCCAGCCCGGGACAGAGCCACCTCGCCAGGCAGGACGAGACATGCGTCTCAGAACCTCGAAAGGCGAACAACCGGTTCTCACCCGCGGAGATCGTCTGATGCTCGACCGGCTTCCCGCGGTTCGCGATGGTGGCGTCGACGATCGCGACCGTCCGGAAATCCGGAAGCCCGTACTCGGTGATCGCGACCGCCGCGATCTCCACGTCCTGCGAGCGACGCTCCTCCACCAACTCCCCATGATCCACCGTGAATCGGCCGCTCTCACCGGATCGAGACAACCGCTCGAACGCCAGGTTCATCGTGTTGTGACGAAGATCCGAAACCGGTACCGCGCCCCAGCCCGACTCGCGAAGCGATCCCACGGTGCGGCCGATCGGTTCGAAGATCGATCCGATGCGATTGGGTCGCATCGTGATGCGCCCCCCGAGCTCGGAGAACCGATCCGACGCGTGCAGGATCTGACTGTTCTCGAAGGGCCCGGGCAGTCGATCGTCGCACCCCTCGACAAACGGTGCCGTCTCCGGGACGGTGGTGTCGTCATCCATCGAAAGGACCCGCCCCAGCAGGGGCAGCTCGGTCGCGATGCGACTCTGCGCGTAGCCGCAACGAAGCAGGAAGTTCTCGAGAATCCGCTCCGGCGGGCGGAGACGCTCGCGAACCACGCGGGCGACCTCCGTCCTGGTCTCGAGATCCTGAAGGAAGATCTCGGGCCGCTGAACGATCGGCCGACCGGCGTGCTCGATCGCCCAGCCGATGCTCGCGGCCTTCGACTCGATCGGACAGTCGAGGGTCTGATCCCCGATCATGATCCGGGAGTCCTCCGCGAGCCCTTCCGCTTCGAGCCGGCTGGTGACGCTGTGAATCCAGCGCCCGAGATCACCGGGCGGTTCTCCCGTCAGGCTCCGCCACCGGCCGCGGGTGGGGCAGCAGATCGTTCGGGACGCCTCCTCGGCGGGGAGCGTCGAACGCTCGAATCTTCCTCCGCATCGCTTCATCGCGTCCTGCTCCGAAACACCGGGATGTCGAGGACGCTTCTCGGGCACTTGACTCGACGCCGCATCCCGTGCATCCCGAGGCGCTGCACGTTCGATCCTCGAGCCCGCCGTTCTCTTCCCGGTGTTGGTCGATCCATGACTCTTCCGATGCAGCGATTGCGTTCGGGACGTCGTTCCGGGTCCGCACGAACGACTCGACGACTACCGGCGTTTCCGAAGGATCATCG
>JAACEA010000110.1 GCA_009936695.1 Planctomycetia bacterium | reverse complement strand
GCCGCGCCATCGATCGGTGTCGTAGTACGCCTGCGGCCGCGTCCAGAAGACGTTGACGTTGGCCATGTAGATGCGACCGAACCGGCCGCCGACCCTCCTGGCGGCCGACACCATCACATTCACCGAGCCCGGAACGCGAGCCGGTGCCGACCTCGCCGCGCCGACGACGCTCTCCAGGGCGTTCCGTCACGTCGCGACCACGCTTCGTCCCAGCGTGGTCCAGATCATCTCGATCGATCATCCTCCGTATGCGAATCGCGGCGCTGCGCCGCGGGCGGGTGGCGACCGGGTCCCCGAGCAGTTCCGGGATCTGCTGCCGCCGGGACGTCCCGCACCACCCTCCGATGAACGAGGCGGTCCGGACCGAATGGGTCAGGGCACCGGCGTGATCGCGAGCGCCGACGGCCTCGTGGTCACCAACAACCACGTGATCGCCGGGGCCGACGAGGTCAAGGTCGTGCTTCACGACGGCCGGGAGGCGATGGGCACCGTCGTCGGCGCGGATCCCGACACCGATCTCGCGGTCCTCCGCATCGAGGCGTCGGATCTCGTGCCCGCGAAGTTCGGCGACAGCGAGGAATCGCAGGTCGGCGACTGGGTCATCGCACTGGGAAGTCCCTTCGGCCTCAGTCAGACCGTCACCGCCGGCATCGTGAGCGCGCTCGGACGTGAAGGCGTCGGCCTCGCACGCTTCGAGAACTACATCCAGACCGATGCCGCGATCAATCCCGGCAACTCGGGCGGACCGCTCGCGAACATCCACGGCGAGGTCGTCGGGATCAACACCGCGATCTCGAGCGCCGCGGGCGGCAACGACGGTGTCGGATTCGCGATCCCGAGCCGCATGGTCGGCAGGATCGTCAACGACCTGGTCGACGACGGCACCGTCTAACGAGGATGGCTCGGCGTGAACATCCAGCCGCTCGATCCGGATCTCGCCGCCACGTTCGGGCACGACGCCCGCAGCGGCGTGCTGGTGGCCGGCGTGGTGGAGGGAACGCCTGCGTCCGACGCGGGGCTCCGTCCCGGCGACATCATCCTCGACATCGAGGGGCGTCAGACCGACACCCCAGCGGGCCTCGCCCGACGAGTCGCGGACTTCACGCCCGACACGGAAGTCACCATCGATTTCCTTCGCGACGGAGACGTCCTCAGTCGGGTGGTCCGACTCGGAACTCGTCCCGGAGCGGGTGGAAGCGCCGTCGCGACCACACCGGCCGCGAACGCCGGCCCCCGACTCGGGCTCGAACTGGCGCCGCTCGACGACGCATCGCGTGAGGAGGCGTCGCTGAACACCCGTGACGGGTTGTTCGTCAGAGGCGTGCTGGCCGACGGCCCGGCCGCGGCCGCGGGAATCGAACCCGGCGATGCGATCCTCCAGATCGACGGCACGTCGGTGACCTCGCTCGAGTCCTTCAGAGCCGCCTTGGAGGCGACGGGAACCGGCGAACGGGTTCGGCTCCTCGTCGAACGGGCAGGAATGACCAGGTTCGTGGTCGTGAGGACGGGCGACTGATCGTCGACCGAAGAGACGGACCAGCAACGATCCGACCTCCCGCACCAACGTGGTGCGGGACACCGGGACCACGGTGGGCGCCCCTCCGCCGTGGTCCCCCTTTTCTTTTTGAGCTCGAATCCCCGCTCTCTTTCCGGAACAGTTCCTCGTCGATCGAGTCGAAACTATGCTGTCCGGTCCGCCGATCCGCGAGGCCCGGCCCCGCCGGAACGACGAGCGACCATTTCCATGTCTTCAAAGAACATCACCACCAACGAGATCCACGACGACTTCGACGTGCGGTTCACGCATCGGCTGATGTTCGATCGAGACGTGCTGGCCGCGGACAATCCGACGATCGACGCGATCTTCACGGACGGTTCGAACGACGCCCCCCGTCCCGGAATGATCGTCGCGATCGATGACGGCCTCGCCGCGGCGAACCCGGGCATCGAGGACGCGATCCGAAGACGCTTCGACCCGCATCATCTTCCCGAGATCCGCGAGATCCTCGAGATCCCGGGCGGCGAAGCGGCGAAGAACGATCCCGCCGTGACCGATCGGATGCTCGAAGCGATCGAAAGACATCGAATCGATCGGCGTTCCTACGTCGCGGTGTTCGGTGGAGGTGCGGTCATCGACGCCGTCGGGTTCGCGAGCAGCACCGCGCACCGAGGGGTCCGTCTGATTCGGTTCCCCTCCACCGTGCTCGGCCAGCTCGACGCCGCGATCGGGGTGAAGAACGGCATCAATCGATTCGGCAAGAAGAACTTCGTCGGCGCCTTCGACGTTCCCGTCGCGGTGATCTGTGACGAAGGGTTCCTCGAGAGTCTCGACGACCGGCGATGGTGCGAGGGCTTCAGCGAAGCGGTGAAGATCGCCTGCCTCCAGGATGCGGCGTTCTTCGACGAGATCGAGGAAGCGGCGGATCGAATCCGCGAACGAGACCCCGACGCCTCCCGCCCGATCATCCAGCGGTGCGCAGAGCTGCACCTTCGACACATCGCGAGCGGCGGCGACCCTTTCGAACGGCGGGAAGCACGCCCCCTCGACTTCGGACACTGGTCGGCCCACCGACTGGAGTCGATGAGCGACTTCGCCCGCTCCCACGGAGAGGCGGTCGCGATCGGCGTGTGCCTCGATGCGGCGTACTCGCACTTCGACGAGCGCCTCGATCGAGGATCGCTCGACCGGATTCTCGACACCACGACCCGCCTCGGCCTGCCGATCTTCG
>JAACEA010000109.1 GCA_009936695.1 Planctomycetia bacterium | reverse complement strand
GGTACGCTCCGGTTCTTCGACGGCATGCCGACCGCGAAGACCGTGGACGTCGTGTACGACAACCTCGATCGGATTCGCGGCACCGAGGTGTTCCTCAACTTCATCCCCGCGGCCTCGCTCGAAGGAATGCGGCTCGGGATGGAGCGCATGGGATGCGCCGAGCCGAACGAGTGCCTGATGTTCAAGCGGCTCCTCGACTCGACGCCGTTGTTCCTGACCGGCAACACCGACACCGTCTACGCGGCGGTGATGATGGATCTCGAGAAGTACGGGCCGATGGTGGTGGAGGTCCCACCGAAGTGCGGGCCCGGCACCGTGAACGACGCCTTCTTCCGATTCGTCGTCGACATGGGTGGCCCCGGTCCCGATCGCGGCCAGGGCGGGAAGTACCTGATCCTTCCGCCCGACCAGATGACGGAAATCGAGGCCCCGATCGGCGGCAAGCTCGTCGACGTCGCCGGCGAGGAATACTTCGCGGTCCGGTCCCCCGGCTACCTGAACTTTCTGATCCTTCGCGGACTGCTGGTCGACGGGAAGGCCGACGCCCCGGTCGAGATGTTCGAGAAGGGACTCAAGGTCTATCCGTACGCCGATCGGAAGGAGCCGCCGGCGATGAAGTTCGTCGACGCCTCCCAGATGTCCTTCAACACGATTCACGCGAACGACTTCAAGTTCTTCGAGGAGATCCACACCGTGCTCGACCGGGAGCCGGTCGGTCTCCTCGACCCCGAGCTCCGCGGGCTCGCGGCTTCGATCGGCCTCCAGAAGGGCAAGCTCTTCGAACCCGACGCTCGAATGAAGGGAATACTCGAGGACTCGGTCGCCATCGGCAACGCCACGGCGAGGGCCATCTTCCTTCGCCCGCGTGATCCCGCGGCCTTCCTCTACGAAGGACAGCAGTGGTACACGCCCTTCGTCGGGGGCGACTATCGCTGGCTCATCGCGGACGGCGCCGGAGGCCGGAACCTGGACGCCAGGACGCTCTTCTTCTACTGCGCTACCGTGAACACGCCGGCCATGGCCCTGAAGATGCCGGGCGTGGGTTCGCAGTACGCCCTGATCTCGACCGATTCGGAGGGGCGGTATCTCGACGGCTCGAAGAACTACACCCTTCTCATCCCCGCCGACGTGCCGGCGAAGAACTTCTGGTCGTTCGTGGTCTACGACCCGCAGACGCGATCGGAACTGCAGAGCGGGCAGCTCCTGCCCAGCAAGAACAGCGTTCGTGACTCGATGATGGAGAATCCCGACGGTTCGATCACCCTGCACTTCGGGCCGAAGTCGCCGAATGGGATCAACGCCGCGAACTGGATCCAGACCGTCCCCGGCAAGGGCTGGTTCGCCCTGCTCCGACTCTACGGTCCGCTCGAACCGTGGTTCGAGAAGACCTGGCGTCCCGGGGACCTCGAACTGGTCGACTGAAGCAGGTTCGGCTCCGCGAAACCGAAAGGCCCGGCGTTCCCCCGCGGATCGCCGGGCCTTTCCCTTCCGGGACGTTTCACGAGAAAGCCCCTCGTCCGCCGTGGCGGACGAGGGGCCTGTTTGATCCGATTCATCGATGTGATCGCGCAGCGATCAGCCCTGGCGTCGACGACGACCGGCGAGGCCGGCGAGCGACAGAAGCGCAATCGCGCCCGGGGCCGGGATGGCGCCGACTTCGATCGAGCCGTTGATCTCGTCGTTGTAGGCGTAGTCGACAAGCGTGATCGAGTGGCTGTTGGAGTCTGCATCCACGTCGAGCGTGAACTGCATCCAGCCGTAGTTGAAGTCAATGCCGCCGCCGAAACCGAAACCGACGAAACCAGTTCCTGACGCGTCGAAGAGTCCTGCACCGGTCACGTAATCGTGCATGAGCAGGTTGATGTTATTGCCGAACTCGCCGAGCGGGAACATGTTGAGGATGGTGGTGAGTGTTCCGATGTTGTCACCAGCCGCGAAGCGACGAGCATAGCCGTCGAATACGGGGACGAAGACGCCGGCGCCCTCGTTCAGTGCGGTGATGAAGCTGTAATCGAGCGTTGGCGGAGTCACACCGGTATCGATCCCGAACTGCCAGCTGTTGTCGCCGATGGACACGTCGATCGCGGTGTCCCCGGAGTTCACGGTGAGGCCGAGCTCCCCGCTGTAGACGATGTCGGCGGACGCACCGCCGGCGAGGGCGAGCACGGAGCTCGCAAGGACGAACTTCTTCATATCAATCTCCTGACAAAACATGATGGCCACGGCGATCTTGAAATCGCAGTGGCGGTTCGATGAGATGGCGGAGACCCTTTTCCACGCCTTCTCTTGAGGGAAAACGGTAAGCAATCGAGTGTCGAGATACCAACGGAAACCCGAGATTCGATTGGAACGGGGCCCGTGCATCGTCGCGGGGGACGGTCGGAGTCGTGCTCGGGCGCACCTCAAGATCGGGAATAGTCGATACTTGCGTCATGCAAGCAGATCGTCCGGCATTCTCCCGGAATTCTTCGGCATTCTCACGTCCATGGTGGCTGCTGCTCGCCCCGCTGTCGTTGGCCCTCTCCTGTCAGCGGCTCGCGCCGGAAGCGGGGAGGCATGAACCGCCGGTGCTGGTGTTCGCCGCGTCGAGCCTCGGCGAGGTGGTTCAGCAGGCGGCGGAGCGATTCGAGGCCGACTCGGGCATCGCGATTCACGTCCACGTCGCCGGTTCTTCCACGATCGGGAGACAGGCACTCGCCGGTGCGAACGTCGATGTCTTCATCCCTGCGGATCGGGCCTGGGCCGAGGCGATCCTCGACGAGCGCCCGGGCGCGGTGAACGTCGGCGATCTCGCGGGCAACCGACTCGTGCTGGTGGGCGGGTCGGAATCGGGTGGTTCCATCGACCTCGCGGATCCGACGCCGCCCGGAAACTGGTCCAGACTGGCGATCGCGGATCCCGCGCACGTTCCCGCCGGTCGATACGCGCGGCGGTCGTTGCAATCGATGGGTTGGTGGGCATCGCTGGTGCCTCGTCTCCTTCCGACCGCCGACGTTCGAGCGGCCCTTCGGCTGGTCGAGCTCGGCGAAGCGGATGTCGGTGTGGTCTACGAGACCGATGTCGCGGCATCGACGACGGTCGGCGTGCTCGCGAGGATTCCCGCCGACCTCCACGATCCGATCGTGTATCCGGTGGTCCGCCTCGATGATCGCCCGGAGGTTCTGGACTTCGTCGACCGTCTCTGGAATCCGGAGTTTCGAGAGACGCTGCATCTCCGGGGATTCACGCTCATGCCGCTTCAGGAGGTCGGAGCGCGATGATGCTGACGAACGAGGAATGGTCGGCGGTGCTGCTCTCGCTCAAGGTCGCGGGGACCGCGGTCCTGGTGATGCTGCTTCCCGGCATCGCCTGTGGCTGGCTGCTCGCCCGACGTCGATTCCCGGGGCGTTCACTGCTCGATGCCGCGATCCATCTGCCGCTGGTGCTGCCGCCTGTGGTCGTCGGCTACCTGCTGCTGCTGTCGATCGGGCGGCGGGGCTGGCTCGGCGGCTGGTTGTACGAACATCTGGGTCTGGATCTCGCGTTCACCTGGAGGGCGGCGGCGATCGCCTCGACGGTGATGGGATTCCCCCTTCTGGTGCGGGCGGTCAGGCTCGCGATCGAGGCGGCGGATCCGCGACTGGAGGCGGCTGCCGCCACGCTCGGTGCCGGTCCGGTGCGGGTCCTTCTCACGGTCACCCTGCCGCTCGCGGTTCCGGGGATTCTCGCGGGGACGGTGCTCGCCTTCGCCCGGAGTCTCGGCGAGTTCGGCGCGACGATCATGGTCGCCGGGAACATCGAGGGCGTGACCCGGACGATTCCGCTCGCGATCTTCAGTGACGTCCAGACGCCCGGCGGCGACGCATCGGCGATGCGCCTCGTGGTGATCGCGGTCGTCGTCTCGTTCCTGGCGTTGCTGGCGTCCGAACTGCTCTCGAGACGTCTCGTGCGACGGGCCGGAGGCGGGTCATGATCGAGTTCGACGTCACGCTCGACCGACCGGGATTCCGGCTCGAGGTCGCCTTCACGACGGAGACGCCCAATCTCGGGATCTTCGGTCCGTCCGGCGCCGGGAAGTCGACCATCCTCGCGATGATCGCGGGGCTGATCCGGCCGGACCGGGGGGTGATCCGAATCGATGGCCGAACGCTCTTCGACGCCACGCGGGGAATCGACGTGCGGGTCGATCGCCGTCGAATCGGCATGGTCTTCCAGGACCTCCGACTCCTTCCGCATCTCACGGTGGCGGGAAACCTCCGGTACGGGCCCCGGGCTCGCAGGGGTGATCCGGACGGCCTGGTGGAGCTTCTCGAACTCGGCCCGCTCCTCGATCGAAACGTCGCCGATCTCTCCGGGGGTGAACGACAGCGCGTCGCCCTCGGTCGGGCGCTCCTGATCCGCCCCGTCCTCGTGTTGCTCGACGAACCGACGGCGTCGCTCGACGGCCGGCTGCGGGCGGAGATCCTCGGTCACCTCGAGCATCTTCGGGATCGGACCGGTC
>JAACEA010000588.1 GCA_009936695.1 Planctomycetia bacterium | reverse complement strand
GGATACCATGCGCGTGGACAGCTCTGACGAGGAGATCGAAATCCGCGTCCGCCTGCCCGAGGAAGACCGCGTTCTCTCAACCCTTGATGCGCTCAAACTGGAAGGCCCTCGAGGCCGACGGCGCGATCGGCGCGACCAGCATCGAGGACTTCATCTCCAAGCTCGAGAAGCCGCGGACCACCTGGATGATGCTTCCCGTCGCGTTCGTCGACGGCATGATCGAGAAGCTGTCACCGCACCTCGAGAAGGGCGACATCATCGTCGACGGCGGCAACAGCTCCTACCGGGACGACATCCGACGTTCGAAGCACCTCGCCGAAAAGGGGATCGACTACATCGACGTCGGCGTCTCCGGTGGCGTCTGGGGCCTCGAGCGCGGCTACTGCCAGATGATCGGCGGCCCCGACGCGGCGGTGAAGCACGTCTCCCCCGCGTTCGCCTCGCTCGCTCCGGGCGTGGCGACCGCACCACCCACCGAAGCCCGCAAGGGACACGAGACCACCGCCGAGGACGGATGGCTTCACTGCGGTGCGAACGGTGCCGGCCACTTCGTCAAGATGGTCCACAACGGCATCGAGTACGGGATCATGGCCGCCTACGCGGAAGGCTTCAACATCCTGAAGCACGCCGACGCCGGGAAGCACCAGCGGGACGCGGACGCGGAGACCACGCCGCTTCGCGACCCCGAAGCCTACATGTACGACCTCGATCTCAAGGAGATCGCCGAGGTCTGGCGCCGAGGCAGCGTGATCGGCTCGTGGCTGCTCGACCTGACCGCCTCCGCCCTCGCCAAGAGCCCCGACTTGAAGGAGTTCAGCGGTCGGGTCTCGGACTCGGGCGAGGGTCGCTGGACGCTCGAAGCCGCGATCGACGAGTCGATTCCCGCACCGGTGCTCGCCGCCGCGCTCTTCGCCCGGTTCAGTTCCCGCGGTGAGGCGGACTTCGCCAATCAGGTCATGTCCGCCCAGCGATTCGAGTTCGGCGGTCACCACGAGAAGACCGACTGACCGAAGACGATCCTCGAACGGCTCCCGTTCGATCCATCATTCCACGATCCCACGCCGGCGTCGCCGTGCGTGGGATTCTTCTTCCTGATGCCTGTTCGGAGCATGTGGTTCGACGACCCCGTCGACCATCCGCACCCATCCGGAAGGACGCCATCACTCCGAGCCGACGTCCTCGACCGTCGCCGCTCGACCGGAGACCACGTCGTCGATCGCGAGCAGTTCGCGACCTTCCGTGGCGAGGATCACGACGCCCATCACCAGGAGGAAGACCGCGAAGACCTGCTTCAATCGACGCTGCGGGATCCGCCCGCCGATCGCATTGCCCGCGAAACTCCCCACGCCTCCCAGCAGGACGAAGATGCCGATCGTCTGCAGATTGAGCGCGTCCGCC
Source organism: Planctomycetia bacterium (assembly GCA_009936695.1). Classification (GTDB taxonomy): domain Bacteria; phylum Planctomycetota; class Phycisphaerae; order Phycisphaerales; family SM1A02; genus UBA12014. Next base: position 2,826 of record JAACEA010000588.1, on the reverse strand, counting down.
TCCATCTGCCCGATCGACTGCGCGAATCCCGCCCCGCTCTTGATCGCGATGATCAACAGGCTCGTCCCCACCGCGAGCCGCATGGGCAGTCGTCCCAGAAGCACCAGGGCCGGCACGATCAGGAATCCACCACCGACGCCGACGATCCCGGTGAGTGCGCCGACCAGAAGCCCTTCGACGACCAGGATCACATGATCGCGACGGGTTCGATCGGTCGGTGCATCCTCGGCATCGCCCCCTCGCCGTCCGCGGAGCATCGTGGCCGCGGCGATCAGCATCACGACGCCGAAGACCACCAGCTGGACGATCCCGCTGATCCACTGGGAGCACCAGACGCCGGCGACGGTGCCGAGCACGCCCGGAATGCCGAAGAGCACGAGGCTCGTCCAATCGACGTCGCGCTTGAGCATCGGTCGGATCGAAGCGACCAGGGCGATGCCGCCCACGATGGCGAGGCTCTCCGCGATCGCCGCCTTCGGCTCGTGATCGAGCAGGTAGACGAGGAGCGGCACCGTGAGGATCGAGCCGCCCGATCCGAGCAGCCCCAGGCAGAGCCCGATCACGAGTCCACCCACGACCGCGATCACGCCCGCACTCCGCGTTCATCGAGCGGACTGCCGCTCGCGCGGACCGAGACGATCAACCGCACGTGACGCCTCCGCAACCGGCCTTCCGCATCGCGGCCCAGCCGCCGGCGACGTTCACGGCGTCGACGCCGCGTCGTCGAAGTTCGGAAACCGCCATCGCACTGCGGACGCCGCCCGCGCAGTGGACGTAGAGCGTCTCGTCCGCGGGAACCTCGGCGAGTCGCGGGATCAGCCGGGTATGGGCGACGTTGATCGCGTTCTCGAGATGACCGTCGTTCCACTCCACGATGCGCCGGACGTCGAGCACCCGGGGCGGAGTTCCGTCCTCGAGCAGCCCGCGGAACGTCTCGGCGTCGATCTCGGGCGCGACATCGAGTCCGCCGCCCGCCTCCCGGTACGCCTCGAGCGTGTCGGGGGTCGCGACCCACGCCACGTCGTCGAGACCGATCCGCACCAGATCGCGCACCAGCCGGTCGAACTCCGTGGCGGGTGCGACGAGCCCGATGCGTTCACCCGGCTCGACGTACGACCCCACGGTCATGAGGAAATTGATGCCCAGCTTCGTCCAGATCGCGCCGGGGAGATGACCTTCGCGGAAGTTCGTCCAGTCCCGGACGTCGACGATGCGGATGCCGTCGAGTCGACCGGCGAGATCCCCCGCGGTGGCGGTCTCGGGATCCGGCATGGACTCGAGCACGGGCACCCCGTCACGATTCCAAGCCTTCATGCGGGCGAAGTAGGCGGGTGGCTCCGGCTGACCCGCGAGGATGTGGTCGACGAACGCCTGCTCGTCCCCGGCGAGCGAGAGCGCGTGGTTGAACCGGCGCTCGTAGCCGACCGTCGACTGCGGCACCGCACCGAGCGCCTTGCCGCAGGCGCTGCCGGAGCCATGGGCGGGCCAGACCTGGAGATGGTCGTCGAATCGAAGGAAACCGCGGGCGCTGGCCGCGAGGGTCCGCGCCGAGGGCTCCATCATTCCGTCCATCCCCGCGGCGGACTCGAGCAGATCGGGCCGGCCGAGGTCGCCCACGAAGACGAAGTCGCCCGTGACCACGCCCATCGGCGTGTCCGCACCGCCACCGAGATCGGTCACCAGGAACGAAAGGTGTTCGGGCGTGTGCCCCGGCGAATGGACCGCGGTGAACCGGATGTTGCCGACCTCGAACGTGTCCCCGTCCCGAAGGACGCGGTGATCGCATCCCTCGACCCATGCGGACTGCCAGTCGGCGCCCCCTTCTCCCGACACGTAGGCCCTCGCACCCGCCTTCATGGCGAACTGTCGCACGCCGGACAGGAAGTCGGCGTGGATGTGCGTCTCCGCGGCGGCGACGATTCGAAGTCCCTGCGACGCGGCGAGATCGAGGTACCGATCGATGTCGCGCTCGGGATCGAAGACGATCGCCTCCCCGGTGCGCTGGCACCCGATGAGGTACGAAGCCTGAGCGAGATCGTCGTCGTAGATGAGCCTGAAGAGCATGGGTCGTTTTCCGATTCGTGGCGGCGCGGAACTTCGAGCACGGTACCGGACCGCGGTCGAGGTTGGTGCCCGATTCGCGGGTCGAGGTTCCCGCCTCGCCTCAATCGCCGTGATTCGAGCCGATCAGCTCCGCCATGATGGAGACCGCGATCTCCTCCGGCGTCACGCCGCCGATGTCGAGGCCGATCGGCGATTTGATCCGTCCGATCTCGGACGGGGTCCAGCCCGCGACTTCGAGCGCGTCCAGCACCGTGGCGACCCGTCGTCGACTTCCCATCATGCCGACGCGTCCGGTCCGCCGGTGGCGAAGGGCTTCGAGGGCCGCGACGTCCTGGGCGAAGTTGCGGGTCACGAGGGCCACGTCCGGACGCACCGGATCGGGAAGTCGCGACCAGGCCTCCGGGATCGACGTCGCGGCCTCGATCACCGGCTCGACCTGCGACCGAAAGGCCGGATCGCCGAGCCGATCGTCGACCACGATCATCCGGCGGCCGACGAAGCGGCCGAGTCGCTCGAGCGCGAGTCCGCAGTGGCCGGCACCCACCACCACCACCACCGGCCGACCGGGGATCCGGATCGCGTCCGCGGCGTCGTCGTCATCGTTGGCGATCCGCCATGCCGCGCCACCCGACGTGGCCCGACCCGTCGCCTGCAGACGGACGTCGACGCCGGACGCGATCCGCGTCGCCGCCCGGGCGAACACGGCGCGGGCCGACGCATCGACCACATCGACGGCGATTCGCATGCGACCACCGCAGACGC
>JAACEA010000108.1 GCA_009936695.1 Planctomycetia bacterium | reverse complement strand
GTCTGCCCATGTTCGACCCTGCCGGCGGTGGTGGCGGAACCGAGTCCGCGGAACTCGCGGAAGTGCTCGCGGCGATCGACTCGAACATCGAGGGCGATGTTCGTGGGGATCGACTGACCCGGGGGCTCTTCTCGACGGATGCGTCCCCCTATGCCGTCACCCCGCTCGCGGTGGTCACGCCGCGCAACGCCTCGGACGTCGCGACGACGATGCGGATCTGCAGGGAGCACGGTGTTCCGGTGCTTCCGCGCGGTGGAGGCACCAGTCTCGCGGGACAGACGGTGAACATCGCCGTGGTCCTCGACTTCGCGCGATTCATGAACGGCGTGCTCGAGATCGACGCGGATGCCCGCGTCGCGCGGGTGCAGCCGGGCCTCGTGCTCGATGATCTCCGCCGTGCCCTCGATCCCCACGGGCTCACCTTCGGACCCGACGTCTCGACCTCGACGCACGCGACGCTCGGCGGGATGATCGGAAACGCCTCCGCAGGCTCCCATTCGCTCGTCCACGGCATGACGGACGAACACGTCCTCGGGCTCGACGTGGTGCTCGCGGACGGAACCGGGAACCATCTCGGGATCGGTGCGGCGTCGCGCGGGCCCGCGGTCGACGCGCTGCGGTCGGGGTTGCGATCGATCGTCGAACCGCTGCGGTCCGAGATCCGGACCCGATTCCCCGGGGTCCGAAGGAACGTGGGGGGATACCGGCTGGACGATCTCCTCGACATGTACGATCGAAGCGACGTCGGCACCGACGACGCCGTGAACCTCGGACGATTCCTCGCGGGAAGCGAGGGTTCGCTGGCGATCACCACGGCCGCCTCGATTCGGTTGGTCGAGCCGCCGGGTGGGCGGTCGCTCCTGGTGCTGGCATTTTCCGAGGTCGCGGCGGCGTGCGCGGTCGTCGAAGCCCTGGTGTCGAGCGGACCGGCGGCGGTCGAGTTGATGGACCGACACATCATCGATGCCGCGGCGCGGCAACCGGTCTTCGCCGCGGACGTCGAGTTGCTGCCGACCCCGGGAGGCCGACGAGCCGGTGCCGTGCTCTTCGTCGAGTACCACGCGGAGGATGTCGGGATCGCGGAGGCGATGGCCCGCGACGGAATGAGGGCGGCCGGCGTCGCCGCGGACGCCGGCGTCATCGTTCGCGACCCGGCCCTGCAGGCCCGCCTCTGGGCGGTGCGGACCACCGGGCTGGGCCTGATCTCGAAGGTCGCGGGCACCGTCCAGCCGATGGCCGGCCTCGAGGATTGCGGCGTGCCGCTCGAACGGCTTTCGACGTTCCAGCCGGCGTTCGAGGAACTCATCCATTCCCACGGCTGGTCCGGGGTGTTCTACGCCCACGCGTCGGTGGGCCTCCTCCACGTCCGCCCGCGGATCGATCTTGCGAGCGGGTCGGATCGGGATGCGTTTCTCCGCCTCCGGGAGGAGACCTTGGAGCTCGTGCTCGAACACGGCGGATCGATCTCCGGGGAGCACGGTGATGGTCGGATCCGGACCGATCTGGTCCACCGGATGTACGGTCCCGCGATCGTCGAGGGATTCCGCAGGATCAAGACGCTCTTCGACCCGTCGAATCTCCTCAATCCCGGCAACAAGGTCGTCGCCCGTGATCCGCTCGTCGACCTTCGATTCGATCGGGACGCCGGGGCGATCGACCCGGTCGATTCCCATTTCCACTGGCCGACCGGCGGTCCGCTCGCCGAGGCCCGCGCCTGCAATGGAAACGGACTCTGCCGTCGCAGCGGGGGTGGGGCGATGTGCCCGAGCTACCGGGCGCTCCGCGATGAACGACATTCCACCCGCGGGCGGGCGAACGCCCTCGGACTCGCACTCGACGGTCGGCTCGTGGAGGGGGAGTCGACGTCGTCGATGCCGTCGCTCGGTCGGGAGGACGTCCTCGAGACGCTGGATCTCTGCCTCTCCTGCAAGGCGTGTCGACACGAGTGTCCCAGCAACGTCGATCTCTCGAAGCTGAAGTCGGAGTACCTCGCGCGGTCCTTCGACGCCGCCGGCGCGATTCCCTTCCGGACCCGGGTGCTGGGTCGGGCGGGGCTCCTGCTTCGCCGCGCCGCCCGCACGCCCCGACTCGCACGCTGGCTCGCGAGCCTGCCGGGAAGCACCGCGCTCGCCGCGCGGATTCTGGGGCTGGATGCGACGCGACCGCTTCCGCGACCGGCACCCCGTGACCGCCGGAGCTTCACGCCCACCGTGACCGAGGATGCGCCGGCGGTCGTGCTTCTCGGGGACTGCTTCAACGCGGCTTTGGAGCCGGGCCACCTGCATGACGCCCGACGGCTGCTCGACGCCTTCGGCTACCGCGTGATTCCGGTGGCGCTCGACGGTTGCTGCGGCCGTCCGCAGATCTCGGCGGGCCTGCTGCGTGAGGCGCGACGGCTCGTCGAACGATCCGCACCATCGCTTCACGCGACGGTGCGGAAACACGAGGCGGTCGCGGTGATCGCGTTGGAACCGTCATGTCTGTCCGCGCTGCGGGAGGAATGGCGAGAACTTCGCAGCGACGTGCCGGACTCGACGACCGGCGCGATCGCCGAGCGGGCGACTTCGATCGAGTGCTTCCTCGACGCGGGGTGGGCCGATCATCCCAGGCGTCCGATGATCCGGATCCCCGAGGGCGCGACCGTGCATCCGCATTGTCACGCCAAGGTCGAACGCGAGGCGTTTCGCCGACTCTTCGATCGACTGGGGGCGGTCGACGCCCTCGTGCTCGATTCCGGGTGCTGCGGACTCGCCGGCTCCTTCGGCTACGTCGCGGAGCATGCGGCACTCTCCCGGAGCATCTTCGAACAGTCGCTCGGCGAGGTGATCGTGGATCGGCGTGACGGTCCGATCGTGGCCCCGGGAACGAGTTGTCGGCATCAGTGCGGCGATCTCGCGGGCGTCGAGGCGATCCATCCGATTCGCCTTCTCGCCGAGGGCCTCGAAGTCCGCCCGGACGGCGATTGAACGGATCCGGACCCGTGGCCCGGATTCAGCCTTCGATCGCGGCGAGCGCCGTGGCGGTTCGTCGTTCCATCCAGATCGTCAGCGCGCCGAGCACGCCGAAGAGCGCCGCCGCACCGCCGCTGCAGACGGTCCCGAGCACCGGTCCGAACGCCGACTCGAGCACCGCGACCTCGGCGGCGTCGATCACGAAGACGTCCGCGACCGCCCGGCTCGATTCGTTCGCCCCGAGCTGGAGATCGAAGGTGTACTTCGCCGCCTTCGGAAGCACCGCGGAGCCCACCAGCACGGCGGATGACGACCGGCCGGGCCGGGAGGACTGGAGGTTCGCACGCTGCGTCGGCTCGATCTCCACGTCGATCGGGTCACCGGCCGCATCAAGAACCGTCAACTCGAAGACGAGCTCGCTGGGCGCGAGATGCCGGGTCCCCTCGAATTCGGTGTCGGTCAGGAAGGAGATGAAGACGCGGCCCGCCGGGAAGTCGAACGTCGCGCTTCCGGGGGCGAGGAATCGATGGGGAACCTCGGTCTCCATGCGGCGTCGCATGTCCGCGCGGGTCGAATCGAGCTTCGTCCAGGACACGTTGAAGGCGGCGACGATCGCACCAAGCGCAAGGACCGCGGCGATTCCCAGAAGGAAGCGGCCCAGGCGGGGCCTTCGACCTCGGGCCACGCCGCGGGCGGAGACCAGTCGGGGTTCGGATTCAGTCATCGGTCTGCGTCTCCATCGTCGATCCCGCCGCCGCTTCCTGATCGAACACGAGGTCCATCGTCGTCCACCAGCCGCCATCGCCGGGATCCGCATGATGATTATATTGATCGTCTGGAAGCAAGTGTTGAAAACTTTTTAAAAGAAGTTGAAGATAAATTAAAAACCATTAAGGAGAAGTAAGTATGGCAGAGTATGATAATAC
>JAACEA010000587.1 GCA_009936695.1 Planctomycetia bacterium | reverse complement strand
GCGTTTCGAAGGTTCAGCTTCAGGACGTTGTTCTTGTTGAGCGCCCAGTCGCCCTTCTTGTCGGTCAGGACCCACATCACCTGCTTCAGCGAGGAGAGATCGCAGGTCCCGAGCGCGGGCGTCGAAGAGCTCTCGTTGGTGAAGCCGCCCTGTGCGAGCCAGCGCCACGCGGCTTCCGGCGACATCTTGATTCCGGACTGCTTCGCGATCTCCGCGCAATGGTCCTGCAGATCGGTGAACTGTCCGTTCGAGGCGTACCAGAAGTCCGCGAACTGGATGTGCTGCCGGACCCGTCGGAGCTGCGAATCGCTCACCGAGTTCTTGAGCCATTCCGCGTCCTCGTGCTCACCGTCCTTCGGATCGGCGTCGAGGAGTTCCGCAAGCGAATAGGCGAGTTCGCGAGCACCGGTGTGTGCGAGGGTCATGCCCGCGGCGAGAATGGGATCCGCGAAACCGATGGATTCACCGACGAGGAACCAGTTCTCACCGTGACCTCTCGATGCCGTGAACGACCAGTCCTTGGTCGCTTCCACCATGCCCCGCGGCGTCGCGTTGCGAACGAGGGCGGAGATCCGCTCGTCGTTCGCGATCGCCTCGTGGTAGCAGTCCTCGACGCTCTTGCCGAGTTCCTTGTAGTGATCCTTGGGCAACACGTAGCCGATCGACGTCCGGGTGGGTCCGAGCGGAATGAACCAGATCCACCCCGCGGCCTGGCTCATCACCTGAACCCGGGTGGCGCCGGAACCGACCTCGATCGCCCACTCGGCGTTCTCCCAGTAGTCCCAGATGGCCACGTTCTGCAGCTTGGTCTCGGGCTTCGTCTCGACCCCCATCTTGCGTCGAAGCGTTCCGACGTGACCGGAGGCGTCGACGTAGTACCGAGCGACGACGGTGCTGCCGTCGCCGAGCCGAAGCCCCTCGACCCGATCACCATCGCGAAGGACTTCGACGACCTGCGTCTCCTGTCGGACCTCGGCGCCGAGTCGCTCGGCATGATTGAGCAGGATCTCGTCGTAGACCGCGCGGTCGACCTGGAACGCCGTCAACTGGCGAAGTCCTTCGTACGGCGTGGGCCGGACGAGCTTCTCCACGTCGCTCGGCGCCGCGAAGTCGAAGTTCCAGAGTTCGGGGTTCTTCCCCCAGCGGTAGGTCGCACCGATCTTCAACGGGAAGCCGGCGCCTTCGATCTCGTCCCAGCACCCCATCTCGTGGATGATGCCGCTGATCGCGGGGAGCTGGCTCTCGCCGACGTGGTCGCGCGGAAACTTCTCCTTCTCGAGCACGAGAATCTTCGCGTCGGGACGGTACTTCGCGAGTAGCGCCGCGGTCGTCGAACCGGCCGGGCCGCCTCCGATGATCGCGACGTCGCACTCGATGACTTTTCCGGTTCCAGACATGCCGACCATGTGATTGCTCCGCGAATTCGGTCTTGGATCAGTGGGTGGAGAACGAGAGACACCTTCAGGCGAGCGGGAACACCGCCGTCCACCCCATCGACGCGGACCCTTCCGTGAGGATCCGCTTCACGAAGTTCGAACAGAACATCTATCTGCCTATCGGCACGACTTCACGGCGACTCGATCCGCCGCCCCTCGATTCTAGGTCGCGGGAATGCGTGTTCAACTGGAATCAGCCCCATGTGACCAGACGGCCCGAGGCCCGGCTGGTCAGTGGAAGTCGATCTCCAGAATCGAGAAATCATCCTCGAACTGCTCGGAACCCATTAGTTCTCGGCCCTTGGCTCGAAGCTTGTCGATTCGGTCCTCTTCGAGTCCGAGCGGCCGGCTCATGAATTCCTGGAACTCGTCGAAGTCCCACATCTCGCCCTCGGTGGTCTTCAGTTCGAAGACGCCGTCGCTGAAGACGAAGAGTCGATCCCCCGGGGCGATCCGGATCGTCCCGGTCTCGGCTTCCATGTCCGGAACGGCTCCGATCACCATGTTCTGCGACGGCAGCCAGTCGTGCTTCCCGTCCGCCCGCAGGATGATCGACGGCGGATGCCCGCCGCCGCACCAGGTGAGTTCCGACGTCCGTCGGTCGTAGACGGCGTAGAACAGCGTGAAGAACATTCCGCCGTGCTCCATCATCTGGAACGAATCGTTGAGGCGCGACACGACCCGGGCGGGATCGGCGAGGATCTCCGCGTCGCGGATTCCACTCCGGACCAGGTTGATCACCGAGATCGAGAGAAGTGCGGGGCCGACCCCGTGTCCACAGACGTCGAGCAGGTACACCGCGAAACGATTCTCGTCGATCCAGTGATATCCGAAGCTGTCACCACCGAGCGATGCCGAAGGAATGAACGACCATCGCGTCGAGATGATCCCCTCGATCGGATCGCTGAGAAGACTCTCCACGTAGTTCGCGGCCTTCTGCAGCTCGCCGCGAAGATGCGATTCGCTGACCTCGAGGAGTCGAAAGGCCTCGTTCCGCTGGATGGCGGCGATGTAGCCGGCGCTGTGATAGCGGATCCGCGCGACGAGTTCGAGGGCGTCGGGAAGCTTGACGATGTAGTCGTTCGCACCACGTCGGAACGCCTCGGCCTTGGTGGTCCCCTCCTCGCGAGAACTCAGGACGACGATCGGGACCGCACTGGTGCCCGGCGCCTCCCGGTAGGCCGTCACGAGGTCGAGCCCGTCCACCTCGGGCATCACCAGATCCTGCAGGATCACCGTGGG
>JAACEA010000107.1 GCA_009936695.1 Planctomycetia bacterium | reverse complement strand
TGCCGCTGCCCCTCGAGATCCGGTACACCGACGGCACCGTCGAGGAGACCATGCTTCCGGTCGAGATCTGGAAGGAGAACCCCGAGGTCGCGACCCGCATGTTCGTGGGTCCGGTGCCGATCGCCCGGGTGCTCCTCGATCCGTACCGGGAACTCGCGGATGCGGATCGCACCAACAACGCCTATCCGCCGGAGGTCATCGCGGGTCGCTTCGCGGTGCAGCCCGGGTCGGATCGATCGAACCCGATGCAGGCGGCGCGGGCCCGGGACGGCCGGCCGGCGATCGAACGGATCGCGCGAGAGATCGCAGCGATCCTCGCCGTCGAATGGGGCGAGGTCGCCGACGAGACGGCCACGCCGCTCGCCGAATCGGGCGTGCTGCTGGAACAGGTCGACCCGAAGCTGCTGGTGGATCCCTGGGGCCGTCCCATGCGGCTCGAGTTCTCCTCCTCGCCGGTGGTGTCCGGTGACGGAGACGCGGTGGCGACCCTTCGAAGCGACGGGTCGGATCGTCGACGCGGCACGGATGATGACGTGGCCCTCGTGTTGTTCGCCGATGGAAGCGTGCTCGACGAGGAGATCGCGATGGCCGAGGAGGAAGATCGATGATCCGGACGGTTTCACATGCCGTGCTCGCCGCCGCGTTCGCATTCCTTCCGGCGACGGGGATCGTCGTCGCGGGGGAGGGGCGCGGAGCCGCGCCCACGATCGCGGCGGACGGCCCGATCGCGACCATCGAACCAGACGTGATCTACGGACGGGCCGATGCCCTCGCCATGACCTACGACCTCCTCAAGCCGACCGTCAAGCCCAACGGCGCGACCGTGATCTTCGTGGTGAGCGGGGGCTGGCGGTCCCGGTGGTTCGATCCCAGGATGGCGATGCTGCCGAAGATCCGCGGCATCTCGCTGGTCCACGATCTTCTGGTCGACGGGTACCACATCGTGCTCCTTCGGCACGGAAGTTCACCGCGGTACAAGGTGCCCGACGCCGCGGACCACGTCGAGGAGGCGATCCGGCACCTTCGATCGACCGCACCGGACCGTGGACTCGATCCCGAGCGGATCGGTTCCTTCGGGCTGAGCGCCGGCGGTCATCTCTCGCTGCATCTCGCGACGCTTGGTGGCGAGGACGCGCCCCGCGACCTGCGTCGTTCGCGGGCGGGCGGGGATGCCGCCGTCCCCGAAGATGCGGCACCGATCGCGGCCGCGGTCGCATGGTTCCCGCCGGTCGAACTGGTCGGCTTCGTCGGTCCGAACGAGCGGTACCCCGCGATGGATTTCGATCCGGAGGAGGCGGCGCGGGTCTCGCCGATCAGGCATGTCGATCGGAACGACGCGCCGGTGCTCCTGATGCACGGTACGGAAGACACCGTGGTCAGGATCCGGGCGAGTGAAGCGATGCACGAGACCTACGTCGAGGCGGGACTCGAGTCCGAGTATCACCGGTTCGAAGGCGCGGGTCACGGATTCGAAGGCGAGGACGCCGCGCGTTCCTCGGCGCTCGCAAAGGCCTGGTTCGACCGCTGGCTGCTTCCCCCGGCCGCTCCGGCGTCGACCGACTGACGGCCGGCGAGCCTCCTCATCGAAAGCCTGACCGGCCTCGTGGCGAACGCGGTCATCGGCCAGTCGCCGGGTGATCCCGTCGCCAGCGTGATCGACCTCGCACTCATCGGGACCCTCGCGAACGTCGCGCCGCGTGGCGGCGGTTGTTCTCGCGGGGATCAGCGCGAGGTCATCGGACGTCGACATCATGAGTCCGGCGGTCGGACGTCCATCGAGGAGGTACAGACATGAGCCGGCCTTCCGTTCCATCGCCGTCGTCGGGCCGTGGTCCGGTGCCGGAGGTTCCTCCGACGTCGCGGGGCGAGATTCGAACGCTCCCAGTCCCGATCCCGACGGCGATGGACCATGTCATTCCGACGAGGAACATGCCGGCGCTGCTCGGCTACTACTTCGGCGTGTTCAGCATCATCCCGGGTTTGGGAATTCCCCTCGGGATCGCGGCCTTCGTCTGCGGGGTGTTCGGTCTGCGGGCGGCTGGGAAGGCCCGTGTCGGTGGTGGGCATGCGATCACGGCACTGGTGCTCGGCACGGTCTTCGGTGGCGGGCAGTGCCTTCTTCTCGTCGCTTTGCTGATCTACCGGTGATGAGCGACGCCGAAGCGAAGGCGATGACGTCGCCTGATTTTCGAGGCTTCGACCTGAGGTCTCGGCCGCGGCGGCGATCTTGAATGGTTCCACCGGTCCATGTCGAGGGGCGGGCGTGGCATCCACTTCGGATTTTCTGTTCGAATTTCGGGAACTCCCTCTCGACGTGGTCCGTATCGCAGACCGATCCGCGCGATGCCATCGACGATTCGATCGTCTGGCGTGATCCGCGGTTCGGTCGGCGTCGGTCCAGGGGCATGGAGACGCGAGCCGGGTTTTCCTGATTTGAATATCCGAGATCGAGATCGGCCCGCGAACAGGCGGGTGGAGCGTGTCTTCTTACGCACGGCTTCCACCGTCGCGGCACGTACCACGTTTGTTCGAAAGAGAAATCTCTCTCTCCGATCAGGGATCGAGGGCGACTCCCTCCACGGATCGTCCGAGCGTTACCGGTTGCCAGGAGTTCCGGCCATCCGCTCGCTTCTCATCCCTGATCCAAGGTGACGTCCGGCCATTCGTGGTCGGGCGTCGCCCC
>JAACEA010000586.1 GCA_009936695.1 Planctomycetia bacterium | reverse complement strand
GCCGTGATTCCAAGTTCAAGGTCTTCGGATTCGACCCCGAGGAGTTCCCCGGCGTGCCGACCTTCGAGGAGGAGCACGAGTTCGAGATCGGTGCGGGCACGCTTCGCCGGCTGATCGGCCGGACCGTCTTCGCCACCGCCGTCGAGAACAGCCGCTACGCGATCAACGGGGTCCTGAGCGAACGCACCGGACGACACCTTCGGCTCGTCGCGACCGATGGCCGCCGACTCGCCGTGGCCCGAGGCGAATGCACGACGAGTGCCGACGAGGACCTCACCTCGATCGTCCCCACCAAGGCGCTCAACGTCCTCAACCGGCTGATCAACGATCCCGACGAGCCGGTTCGAGTGCGTCGGGATCGCAACCAGATCCTCTTCCAGGTGGGCTCCGGCCCCGCGTCGCCGGTCCTCTCCAGCAATCTCGTCGAAGGTTCCTTCCCCCCGTTCGAGGACGTGATCCCCAAGGACCAGGACAAGAGGGTCAACTTCAAGACGGTGGATCTCGCTTCCGCGGTCAGACGAGCCGCGCTGCTGACCAACGAGGAAAGCAAGGGGGTCAGGCTCGCCTTCGGCGATGACGGGCTCACGCTGTCCAGCCGGGCCCCGGAGATGGGCGAGGCCGAAATCCGGGTCGAGGCGGACGCCTACTCGGGGGATCCGATCGAGATCGGATTCAATCCCAGCTACCTCACCGAAGGCCTCAAGCACGCCGACTCGGAGACGATCCTCATCGAACTCAAGGCGCCGAACAAGCCCGGTGTCATCAAGGTCGGCGGCGACTTCACCTACGTGGTGATGCCGGTGAACCTCGGCTGAGGCAAGAACCCGGGCCGCGAGACGACTGAACGAGAAACGGGCGGGCCTTTCGGCCCGCCCGTTTCGTCGATGGTGCTTGTTGGATTCCGACGGTCAACGCTTCGCGTACTTGACGCCGCAACCATACGGACGGGTCTCGCTCGGGCTCACCGTGCTCCCGTTCTTGAGGGCGACGACCGCGTCGACCACGTAGTTCTTCGTCTTTCGGTCGCCGAGGGCGCCGGAATACCGAAGCATGCCCATGGAGTCGATCACGTACATGTGCGGCGTGGTCTTCGCGCCGTAGGCCTTTCCGGTCTTGCCATCGAAGTCGATGAGCACCGGGCTGGCGATCTTCAGGCTCTCGACCGCCTTCTTGTCCGCGGCGACGACGTCTTCACGGGACATGCCGCGGGCCGTCGAATCGATCGCCAGATAGACCACGTTGGGGTCGGCCTTCTTCAGCTCGGTCATCATCTTCGCGACCTGGCCGGTGCTGTGGATGCTGTTGCCGCTCTTGGCGGCAGACCACGGGCACTTGGCGGAGAACCACTCCAGCACGACGGTCTTGCCCTTGAAGTCGGCGAGGGTGTGCTCCTTGCCATCAAGGTCCTTGAGTTTGAAGGCCGGGGCGGCTTCGCCGACCTTCGCGACCTTGGCGGTGACCACTTGCTCGGTGATCGGGCTGGCGACGCTGGTCGCGGTCGCGGCGGCGAAGAGGCCGGCGGCGGCAAGGCCGAAGGTGGCAAGGATGGTTCGGGGCTGACGCATTGTTCGGTCTCCTGAAAGGTTGGAATCTGCTGACGGGCCATCGGGGGCCGGGATGATTGGACGAGATGCATGGACGTCCGCCCATGACTCGGGCGACTTCGCCCCTCGAACATCTCGGATTCGGAGCTCTCCGATCCGATCACGGCTCCAGAGAGATCCTGACCATAACGGCCGGATCGCCGCCATCATTGCCGAAAAGAACGACTCCAGCCACTTCAAGCGGCTTCCCGGCCGAGTTGTTGGGGTTGATCTTCAGCGGGACCAGAAGTCGATAGCGGTCACCGGCGACCGTCGCGGGTACCAGAACCCCGTTTCGAAGGGTGACGCCGGGTGTGAGGGCGGGCACGAAGGTGATCTTCTCCGCACCCCCGGTGGGCCCCTCGATCCGAAGGGCCGGCTGCCCGTCGGCCAGGACGAGCTGCGCGATCGTCCCGGGGACCTTCTTGAAGGGCGTTGGAATCCGGGCCAGGCCCCGCGCGTAGGCCGAGGCCGGATCGGCTGGACGGGGGTCGATCTTCTCGTCCGGCCCGGCGACCGCCAGTTCGAGCGACGTCTTCCCGGATCCCATCAGGCACATCTCCTTGCAGACGAGCCAATCCGCTTCGATGCCGATCTTGATCGTCTTCGCCTCGATCTCG
>JAACEA010000106.1 GCA_009936695.1 Planctomycetia bacterium | reverse complement strand
TGGGGATCGCCTCGACGCCGGCGGCACGAACCGCGTCGAGGATCTCGGGATCCGGGGCGGTGACGATCACGCGGCCGACGTGCCGGGCGGCGATCGCCCGATCGACCACGTGGAGCACCATCGGGCGTCCGGTGGCGTTCGCCATCGCCTTGCCGGGGAATCGCGTCGAATCCAGCCGCGTCGGGATGACGACGGTGGCGGGGGCCGCTTCCGGAAGCGGGGCGGTCAGGCGCCCAGTTCCTTGATGAGGGCGTCGACGTCCTTGCGCTTCTGGCGGATGTCGCGGTAGCTGATGTCCTTGCGGACGATCGCCGAACAGATCTCCGCCGCCTCCCGGGCCTCCTCGATCGAGTTCGAGGCGCGGGCGAGGTCGATCAGCGAGAGCATCAGGTCGTACCGGATCATCAGTTCGCGATCGCGTTCGGTCGCGTCGAGCTTCTCGATCGCCTCGCGGAACTCGCCGACCGCCTCCTGGTGCCAGCCTTCCTGGGCGAAGCACTTGCCGAGCATGTGGGTGGCGCGGATCCGGTACTTGGCCTCGTCCTTGCACTGCTGGAACATGGCCATCGCGTCCTCGAAGTTGCCCCGGTCGAACTCGATCGCACCGAGTTCGAACTTGATGCCTCGGTCGGTCGGGTACTTCGCGACGCGTTCGTTGTACTCCGCGGATCGGAGTTCGAGGAGTTCGGACCGGAGCGCGTCCGCTTCCTCGGCGTTCGAGCCGGATTCATCGATCGCCCGGATCCGCTTCGTGAGCCGGTTCATCCGGATGTCGCCGGCCGCCATGCGGAACCGGTACTGCTGCGAGGCCTCGAACCCCTTCATCAGGACGTCGATCGCGATTTCGTCGTCCTCGGGGGTGTCGTTCCGACGAAGGAGCTGGGCGTACTTCGTGATCGCCTCGGCGTTGCCGGGATTCTCCTCGAACGCGGCCTTCGCCCGCTCGATCGCCCGCTCGGCGCCGGCACCGCCGGAGAGTGATTCCTGATCCTGCAGCTCGGCCTGCTTGTCGGCATCCCGGATGTTGCTGCGGAAATCGCCTTGCTCGTCGGCGGGCTTGTTGAAGCCGCCCTCCGAGATGGTCCGTTGCGCGGACAGTTCGTTCAGCTCCGAGATCAGGTCGGAGTCGGAGGGATCGATCGCGATCGCCTTCTCGGCCGAAGCGAAGGCTTCCTTCCAGGCATCGACTTCGGAGAAGAGGTCCTTACCCTGGGTGTAGAGCTGCTTGGTCTGCTTCTTGGCCTTCGACATCATCGCGAAGACCCGGGGCGCGAGCCACTGTCCGAACTCCAGCTGCTCCGCCTTGCCGACCGCCGCGAGCAGCTTCATCGCGAGCTGCAGGTTGTTGATGTCCTTCGCCCACGCGAATTCGGCGGCCGCCATCCTGTCGGCGGGGCTCGAACCGTCGATCGCCCGGATCTCCTTGCCGGTCGCGGCCTTTCCGGAGGACTGGAGGTACCGGACCGCCGTCTCGTAGAGCGCGACGTGCGACGCCATGTTCCCCGGATCGAATCGAAGGCCACGAGCGTACATGTCGATCGCGTAGGAGAAGTTCCCCGTCTGGGCGACGGTCCGCGCATGCTCGAAGAACTTGGCGGCCTTCTCGGGCTGGGGCCGCCAGCCTTCGTCGATCAGGCTTTCGCCGGCATCTTCTCCGGTCTTCTTCTTCTTTCCGAACAGCGCCACGGGAGGCTCCTTCGAGGACGAGCTGTCTGCCGCGCCGGGAAAGCCCGGTGCGGACGTATCGCGTGAATGGGCCAAGGTACCCGCCCCGGGCCGAGCGGGTCAATGGAGGAGGGGTGTCGAGGCCATTCCCGAGGCCCGCCTCCGGGTCCCTTCGTCCGAAACGTCGCTCCTGATTCGACCAGTTTTGGGAACGGTTCACTACCATCCGAGATGTGGCCGACCACTCCGCCGAATTCGAACCGCTGCCGACCCGGATCGTCCGGTATCCGGACCCGGTGCTCGCCAGGCCGGCATCGCCGGTCACCGCCTTCGACGACGAACTTCACGCCTTCCTCGAACGGATGATCGAGTTGATGCGGGAGTCCGAGGGGGTCGGTCTCGCAGCGCCGCAGGTCGGCGTTTCGCGACGCATCTTCGTCGCCGAGCCCGAGCCGGGGCCGGAGTCGGTTCCGGTCGTCTTCATCAACCCGGAGTTGGAACTCGGTGGTGGGCTCGAGCCTTTCGAGGAGGGTTGCCTGAGCATTCCCGAAGTCCGGGTGATGGTTCGCCGGCCGAGCGTCGTGAGGATCCGCGCCCTCGATCTCGACGGGGCGCCGTTCGAACTCGAGGACGATGCGTTTCCCGCCCGGGTCTGGCAGCACGAATTCGATCATCTGGAGGGCGTGCTGATCACGGATCGAATGTCGCCGCGCGATCGACTGACGCATCGAAAGCGGTTGAAGGCGATGCGCGAGGACTTCGAGGATGCCGGCCGATGACCGACGACGCCCGACGACGCGTCGCATTCCTCGGATCCGGGGCGTTCGGCGTGCCGACGCTGGAGGCGCTGGGGCGTGGATTCGAGGTTCCGCTCGTCATCTCGCAACCGGACCGACCCGCCGGTCGCGGCCGCCTCGAGACGCCGACACCCGTCTCCGCCCGGATCCTCGAGGACGTGGATGGCGGCGCATTCGCGGGCACGGAACTGGTTCGAACCGAGAACGCCAACGGCGCTGCGGTGGTCGAACGACTCGCCGATCATCGCGTCGACGCGATGGTCGTGATCGCGTTCGGCCAGAAGCTGGGAGCGGCGCTGCTCGACGGTCGCTTCGCGATCAACCTGCATGCCTCGCTCCTGCCCCGCTGGCGTGGAGCGGCGCCGATCAACCGATCCATGATGGCGGGCGACGCGGAGACCGGCGTCAGCGTCATCTCGCTCGCGAGCCGGATGGATGCGGGTGAGGTCCACGCCACGCGCTCCACCGCGATCGACCCGCGGGAGACCGCGGGGGAGCTCCACGATCGACTCGCGGTGCTCGGCGTCGATGCGGTGATGGAGGTGCTCGATCGCTTCGCGGCGGGAGTGGTCGAATCCATCGTGCAGGACGAGGCGGCGGTGACCGCGGCGGCGAAACTGTCGAAGGCGGAGGCGACCGTCGACTTCGATCGATCGGCGGACCGGGTCCGGGGTCGGATCCACGGACTCGTCCCCTGGCCGGGATGCCAGGTCGAGGCGGTCGAGCCGAACGGAACCACGCACCGGCTTCGGATCCATCGGGTCGAGGCGCTCGCGGACACGGTCGACGGGGGCGCGGGAACCCTGTTCGAGGACGGCACGGTCGCCTGCCGAACTGGAGGGGTCCGGCTGCTCGAGGTCCAGATCCCCGGTGGGCGGGCGATGGATTGGGCCGATCTCCGTCGTGGCCGACCGTTTCCGGAGGGGACCCGGCTCCAAGCCCTCGGAGGCGACGGCGATCGATGAGCGAGCACGGCTCCATCCGTCGCGGTCTTGGTGATTTCGCGGCCACCCTCTGGGACCTGCTCCACGTCGGTCGAAACGACGACTCGAAGTCGTCCATCGCCGCTCGACGGCCACGGGCGGTCGTCATCGATGCGACGCCGTCTCGGCCCGTCCGATCCCGTGGCCGGCAGCAGACGAGATACGAGGACCTGGTCGGCTCGATGAAACGGCGATACGGACTTCGGGTGGTCCGCTGGCGGTCGAGCACCTCCGGTTGTGCCTGGACGGTCGCGTACCGTGATGGGAGCGTGGCGCGGTTGATCGAGTCACCGAGGCCGCGGGGGCCGATGAGTTGCGCCGTGTTTCTCCACGAAGTGGGCCACCACGCGATCGGCCTCGGGACCTACCGCCCACGCTGTCTCGAGGAATATCACGCCTGGCGCTGGTCCTTCGAGACGATGCTCGAGCTCGGCTTCAACGTCACCGAGGCGGTACGAAGGCGACGCGATGAATCCCTGCACTACGCGATCGCCAAGGCGAGGCGTCGCGGGCTCAAGCGACTCCCGGGTGAACTGACCCCTTTCCTCGAGCCGAGATCCCGCGACACCGAACCGTTGCCCGCCCTTCTCGAGCAGGTTCGTGGTCCGGCTCTGCGCGACGATCCGGGTACGGGGCTCGATGCATCGCCGGCGACCGGTGGAATGTCGCCGCTCGCCGGGTAGCATCCGTTCCGATGGGGCTCCGAACCGACCAACTCGATTTCGAACTCGATCCGGCCCTGGTGGCCGCGGCGCCCGTGTCGCCTCGTGATTCGGCGAGGATGCTGGTGGTCACCCTGCCTCCGGCCGACCTCGACGACGGTGCGTCACTCGACCTCGAACATCGCCGAATCGCGGATCTTCCCGAGTATCTCGAGGCGGGCGATCGACTCGTGCTCAACGAGACGAGGGTGGTGCCCGCCCGCATCCGAGGTCGCCGGGTCGACACGGGTGGGGGGCTCGAGGGGCTGCTGGCCGAATCCGCGGGCCTCGGCCGATGGTGGGCGATGCTTCGAAAGAGCCGTCGGCTCCGTCCGGGCCACGAGATCGACGTGCTCGATCACGGCGGTGCGTCGACGGGATTCCGGCTCCGGGTCGAGGACACCGATGACGCCGGCCGGGTCCTGGTTGCCCTCGTCGATCTCCGCGCCGGCGATGGCGAAGATGCTCCGATCGGTCAGGCGACCATCGAGGCGTTCCGGGCGGACGCGGGGGAGATCCCGCTCCCGCCCTACATCCTGCACGCCCGCCGGGATCGAGGCCTGCCCGAGTCGGATCCGCACGATTCGGACTGGTACCAGACGACGTTCGCCGCGGCCTCGGATCCCACCGCCTCGGTGGCCGCCCCCACCGCAGGACTGCATCTGACCGATGGACGACAGCCTGACAGCGCTGACAGCACTTTCTCTGACAGCCTGACAGCACGTATCTGACAGCCTGACATCAGAGCCTGACATCAGAGGTGACCCGTCGCTGTCAGGCCCTAACGTGACAGCCTGACAGCT
>JAACEA010000105.1 GCA_009936695.1 Planctomycetia bacterium | reverse complement strand
TCAAGCCGCGGGGTTGAATACGAGGCGGTATTCGAGGGAGTTCCGGGCGGCCCGGCCTCTCCCGGGTCGACTCGGTGGTGGTGCTGGCCGGGAAGTGGGGCCCGGAGGCGGTCGGGCCGCGGGAAAAGGGCCGTTCGAGCTCAGGAAGTCCGAATGAACTCGGCTCGGTCGATTCCCACGGTCTCGATCACCGGGGTGATCTCACCGACGAAGCGGCGTCCGTCCTGCACGTATCCGGCGGTGGGCTTCAGCCCGGGAACCTGGGCCGCGAAGAACCGGTTCATCCGGATCATCGCGAGCTCGCGGAGGTACTTCGCGGTCATCGAGGCGAGGGCGATGGGCAGGTGCCGATCCTCGGAGCCGGTCTCGAAGCCGATCACGAATCCGCCGTCGGAATCATCCAGCCGATACCGGCTGATGGTCTCGGTCTCGCCGAGGATTCGAATCGAGGCATCCGGGAAGCAGTCCTGCAGCCATTCGCGGTAGTGCGATCTTCCGCCCTGGCGATCGCAGACGATGCGAGGGACCGCCTCGGCGTCGGCCGCGCGGCCCACCTGCCGGACGGCGGCGACGTGGCGGGCGACCGCATCGAGGTTGATCGACGCCTTGTTCGACCCGGCGGAGAGTCGTCGATTGAACTCGCCGGCGTCGATCGCCTCGCATCGGAGTTCGAGCAGACGCACCCCCGCGGCTGACAGGCCGCGATCCAGCCGGGCCGAGTCGATCGCGAGCGCATCCGAATCGTGGGCGACCGGAAGCGAGGTGTTCGACTGGTACCAGGGCGTCGCGACGGTGGTGGGCAGGTCGGTTCCGGTCCGGGCGAAGAGCGCGTCGTCGGTCTCGGGCGGCGCGTGGCCCCGGTCACCCGGGTCTTCGCTGGTCCGGGTGGACAGGAACGACAGCACGCCGCGCTCGAGATGACGCAGCGGGTGGGCCTTGGCCTGATTGGAGCCTTTGAGCTTCTTGCTGTCGTCGACCGCGATGCGGCGGCGGGCGTCGCGGGCACCGCGGGTCACGACGTCTTCGAGACGATCCCAGAGGTTCGGCGGGCCGTCCGCGGGATCCGCGTCGTCGATCGCGAAGACCGAGCATCCCACGCACAGCGGGCCGAGCATGGGGCCGTAACCCGCTTCGTCGATGCCTGCGTAGATCAGCATGGTTCCGTTGTGCCACGCCCCCGCGCCGTCCGGGGTCAGCCGACAGAAAATGCACACGGGCGTCGCGTGCGGCGATGCCCGTGTGGCCGATCTCGGTTCGCTCGTCCGCCCGTGGGGGGCGACCGACGCGCGGAGCATGGCGGGTCAGCGGTCACTCGGCGGCCGCTATGCGGCCCGGAGCGGATCCACGACGTCGAGCATCGGGAATCGATGAAACGCCGTGTCGCGGGTGATGATCCGGCGGACGCCGTGCTCGATCATCGTCGCCACGATCTGGGCCTCGTGCATCTGGCTCCCGCGAAGGTCGGGGAGGTCGAGGAGCAGCCGATCGAGGATCTCCTGGTGTCG
The DNA here is from genome assembly GCA_009936695.1 of Planctomycetia bacterium. GTDB lineage: Bacteria > Planctomycetota > Phycisphaerae > Phycisphaerales > SM1A02 > UBA12014. The sequence goes on along the minus strand of JAACEA010000105.1, from coordinate 5,964 downwards.
TTCGCCGGCGCTGATCATGGACAGCGAAGGGGCTGCGAGAATCGCTTCGACGTACTTCCACGCAGCCTCGACGGTCCACGGCTGCCGATAGATCGAGGGGTGGGTCGTCAGGGTCAGGAACTCGAAGACGATCGGCCAGGTGAGATACCAGGGGCCGGGCTGGGTTCGCCACGCATCGAGCTGAAGGCGGCACGTGTCGTGGCCGGGATCGGTCCGATCGGCGGCGATCGCCAGGACGTTCGCGTCGACGACGAACATCTCTAGCGGCCTTCCTTGGCGCGCCAGAGATGTTCGCGGTCGGCGATGTCGACGGTGGTGCCACCACCATCGAACGAGGGGAGGGAGGGCAATTCCTTTGCCCCGGTACCCCTCGTCAGAAGAAGACGCAATGCCGACTCGACAAGCTCGCTCATGGTCCGACCAGAGCTCGCCGCCTCCGTTTTGAGCCGGGTGAAAACCGTGTCATCGATGTTCAGCGTTGTCTTCATCTGATATGGAATACCATATCACAAATATGGAAATATGGCAATAGATGACTCGGCCACGCCGTTCCCGGGCGTCGCGGCGGGGCATCCAAACGCCCATGCGGCGTCTCGCAGGTGAGGTCACACGCGGTCGGGGGGGACGGATTGGGATGGAAGAGCGGGGGTCGCGGCGTCAGAAGCGATCAGGGGGCGTCGGGTCTTCGGACGCCATCGGGATGGAACCACCGCCGAATGAACGGTCGTCTGGTTTCCTCGGTCGTTCGGAGCGGCCGATTCACGGTGCCCGACCACCAGCGCGTGAACGCCGCCTGATCGCCGCCCTGGTTCACGACCGAGGCGAGGGCGAGCCGGGCGAGTTCCTCGTCGCCCCGGATCCGCATGAACCAGCGGGAGCCGGGGGTCGGATCGAAGGCGCGATGCAGGGCGTCGCCGTCCTCCTCGGAGATGCCCCAACGCGATCGCCAGTATCCGTTCGGCCCGGGACCGCCGGGTAGCCAGATCCGCGATCGACGATGGACCGATTCCCCGCCGTCGGCGTCGACTTCGACGAGCTCGACCACCAGCCCGAAGAGCACGTCCTTGAACAACTTCTCCGCCGCCTGCTGAACGTCGAAGCGGATGGCGAATGGTCTTCGCGTTCCATCCCACCGCCGCAGTCCCGGCGCGAAGATCCGTCGCACCGCTTCCTCGGCGTCCTCGTCGCCGACCCATGCCGAGATCGAGGGTAGTTCGAGATCGAGCGGGAGGGCGACTTCGGTCCTCGCGATGGTCGGGGGTATGGATTCGAAGGGAGGTGGAGGTATGAGTTCGGTGATCGTGTCGTCACCTTCCGGCACGTCGATACCGTCTTCCGCGAGTCGAAGTCGCTCGGAGTCGACGAATCGCGGTCGAACCGTGGCCTCGAGGATGGCCGGCTCGGGCCAGGTGTCCGCGGGTGGAAGCTCGAAACCGTGGGGACGCCCGACGGAAGCGCGGTTTCGAAATCCGATCCGGACCAACGGCGGACCGACGGTGGGATCTTCACCCTGCCATCGCAGCTCGACCATCGATTCGGTTCCGATCGGCCACCAGTCTTCGAGATCGAGTTCCGCAGGCACCCCCCGGTCGGTCGGCCAGGTGGCGGGCACTTCGACCTCGAGCCGGGGCGGGATCGACAGCAGGACCTTGGCTTCCGGATCGCCGGGGCGAACGAATCTCGATCGCCAGGCATCGACGAGTCCGCCGTATCGAGCTCGCCATGCCTCGGATCCGGGCGGGGCACCATCGTCGCCGGAAGCGATTCGTGCGAAGAGCGACTCGACCTCGGACTCGTCGAGTTCCTCCGCCATGAGGCGTCGACGAAGTTCGTCCGCGATCGGGCCGATCTCCGTGCCACCGGCGGTCGGATCGACTGGAAGCAGCGCGATCATGATCCGGTCGGGAACGATCAGCAGCGGATTTCCGCCGGCGGCGTGGAGTCGAATGAGCGCTGCGGCGAGGATGAGCAGGGTCACGCCGACGACCGCCTTGAACCAGTGCCGTCGGGTTCTCAGGAGATCCTTCGCCGTCCTGGCGGTCCAGCCGCATTCGGGGCAGGTCAGGCCCTCGACGCCCTCGAAGTCGTAGCCACATCGATGACATCTCGGCCGGCCCCGGGCACGGTCGGAGAACAGGGCGCGGGCGATGAACCCGGCGACCAGGACCGCGATCACGCCGCCGACCGCCCATGGCTCCCACTGCGCCCATCCGCTCATCGGGTGGTCCTCGCGGCGGTCACGTCTGCCGGATCCAGCGAAGGAGTTCCAGCGGCGAAGGCGGCTTGCCCTGCATCAGGATGCCCACGCGGAAGATCCGCGACGCCGCCCACACCAGTACGGCGACGGACATGATGCCGAGCCCGGTCGAGAGCAGCATCTGCCAGATCGGGATCGGTTCCGTCGCGGCCCCGATCCGCATCACCATCGCGAATGGAAGGATCGGTGGCAGCATGCTGCTGACCGTCGCGAGCGTGCCGTCGGGATTCTCCGCGATCGGTGCCCAAAGAAGCATCGGCAGGACCATGATGATCATGACCGGCGCCATGAAGGTCTGGGCTTCGCTGAGTTCATTGACGGCGCTGCCGATCGCCGCCATCAGGGCCGCGATCGTGAAGTAGGCGATCAAGAAGAAGATCACCGCCCATGCCAGCGTGCTCCACGCGAGAAGGTCGGTGAGCGCCAGGGCGGTGAGCGAAGCGATCGCGAGGCCGCCGTAGGTGACCACGATCACCAGCTAGACGAGGGCGAGTCCGAGGATCTTTCCCCACAGCAGTTGGAGCGGGCCGACCGCGCTGAGCACCACCTCGATCACCTTGTTCGATTTCTCCTCGATCGTCGAGGTCAGCAGGAAGTTCCCGGCGGTGAAGGTCGCGATCCAGAGCAGCATCATGAAGCCGAACGGCACGATCATCCGCAGCTTCGACTCCTCGGCGTCCGCGGCGCCGTCCTCGCCGAAGCGTCGCACGTCGATCGACGGCCGATCGAGCATCGTCTGAACCCGTTCGAAGTCCTCGCCGGCGGCCATGAAGCGGGTCCGGACCGTCGCCGAACGAACGAGGCTCTCCAGTTCGTTGGTGTGTCCCGGAGAGGTGGAGCGGGGAAGGAAGAGCTCGATGTCGGGAAGATCCTCGTCGGTCGTCGAAGTGACTTCGATCTGTCGGGCGGGCACGATCGCGACGGCGAGCCAGTCGCCTTCCCGGGCCTCGGCCTTCAAGCGCTCGATCGTCTCCTCGTCGTTCGTGATGAAACCGGTCGCCGAGACGTCGCCGTAGTCGTCCTCGCCGGCCTGCGCGAGGCTCTTGCCGATGAAGCCCGTCTTGTCGTCGATCCCGAGCCGCTTCATGACGTCCGCCGCTTCCGCGGAGCCGTCGCGTTCCTGCCGTTCCATGATCAGGGCGTCGAAGGTCGGCGCGAACCGCCCGGTCGGGTCGACCACCGCCACGGTTCCTGCGAGGGGCTCGGATTGACCCGCCAGAAGGAGCGGAAGGACGAGGAAGCCCGCGCCCATCAGGACCGGGAGAATCACGGCGCCGAACAGGAACGACTTGGTCAGCGCGGTATGCCGGAACTCCCGCCATGCGATGGTCGCGATCTTCTCGAGATTGCCATCACGCATGGATCGGCTCCGTCGTGCTGCCGGCGGCGCCGGCCTGCTCGGGCTGGTCGACGAGATTGATGAAGACCTCGTCGAGGGTGGTCTTCGCGCGGCCGACGCTGCGAAGCGGTCCGTGTTCCACGGCGAGGGCCATGATCCGATCCGCGTCGGCGAGGTCCCGGAGTCGCGCGTGCAGGCGGGCGTCGGCATCGATCGTCACGGACTCCACCTCCGGCGCCGAGCGGAGCGCCGACTCGATGCCGGCCGGATCACCAAGCGGTTCGACCACGATGGTCCGGGGGTCGAACCGTTCCTGGATGCGATCGAGCCGGTCGTCGAGGACCTTCCGGCCTCGATCGATCATGACGATCCGGTCGCACATCCGCTCGGCCTGGTGCAGCACGTGCGTCGAGAACAGGATGGTCCTTCCCTGGTCGTGCAGCTCCCGGATCAGTTCGTTGAGGAGCATGGCGTTGACGGGGTCGAGTCCGGAGAACGGTTCGTCGAGAATGATGAGTTCCGGTTCGTGGATGATCGCGGCGAGGAACTGCACCTTCTGCTGCATGCCCTTGCTGAGCTCCTCGCACCGCTTTCGTGCGACGCCGGGGAGTTCGATGCGTTCGAGGGCATCCTCGATGATCTTCGGCAGACGAGCGGACTCGACCCCCTTCAGTCGACCGATGTAGCGGAGGTAGTCGCCGACCTTCATCTTGCGATAGACGCCGCGCTCCTCGGGCAGATACCCGATCCGATCCTTGTGGTCGAGCGCATCGCCGTCGAGGACCCGCAGCGACCCGACGTCCGGCCTGATGATCGACATGATCATCCGGATGGTGGTGCTCTTGCCGGCGCCATTGGGCCCGAGGAAGCCGCACAGCGAACCGGAAGGCACCTGCAGATCGAGGTCGCGAACCGCTTCGGTTCGACCGAAGCGCTTCGCGGCCCCCGAGAGATCGATGCAGTTCGAACTCATTCGCCGCCGCCGGACCGCGAGGATCCGGACTTCGAGGATCCGGACTTCGAGGAGGAGGAGTCGCTGGACGAGGACGAGTCCTTGGACGAAGAGGAATCACTGGAAGAGGACGAGTCCTTGGACGAAGAGGAATCGCTGGAGGAGGCGGAATCGCTCGAGGACGAGGAATCGGAATCCGTGACCGTCTTGGACTCGGCCGCGCGGGCCTTCTTGTCGGCGACCAGGGCCTTGATGGCGGGCGGCAGGGCGAATTCCGCGGGAGGAATCTCCGCGAAGTCCATCTTGTCGACCTCGATGACCTGCTTCTGGCCCATCATCGCCATGCTCATCCGGACCGGAACGTTGAGGCCGTCGAAGTCCTTCCACGCCTCGATGGTCGTCACGATCGGGATCTCACCCATCGGCGAGGACTGGACCGTACGGCTCGCGACCATGCGGCCAGTCTTCTCGTCGATCAGTCGGACCTCGCGGTCCTTGCCGCTCTTCAGCTCGAGCAGCACGCAGTCGGTGTCGGCGAAACGCTCACGGCCGGTCACCTTGACCGAGTCCCACATCTTGAAGAGATCGAGATCGCCGCGGCTGTTCGCCTGACGCTTCATCGATTCGAGCATCGATCCCTCGAGAAGCTGGGCCCCGGACGCCGGGTCGATCGACCAGGCCACGCCGTCGGTGTATCCCTGGAGCGACTTCCCGAAGCCGGTGATGTCGATCTCGATCCGCATGCTGCCCTTCGAGGTCTTGATGCTCATCGGGCCCCCCATGCCCATCGCCGGCATCGAGAACTTGCCGGTCATCGACGCGGTGGGGTGCTTGGCGAGGGCCTCTTCACCGCCCTGCGCCTTGATCATCATCGCGACGACCTCCTTGGCGGTCGGCAGGGGGGCGGTCTTCGCCTCGTCCTGGACGGGCGCCGAAGCGACGGCGGTCGCGGGCCCGAGGCCGCCGGCGAGGCAGGTGAAGGTCGCGGTGAGGATGGTGACGACTGCGGTTCTACGCATCTGATTCTGCTCCTGGAGGTTGCGTGGTTTCAAGCGGTCATGGGGTGCCGGTCTTCGGCACGCCCCGGATTCGGTCGGTGGGGCCTTGTTCGTGAAATTCGAGGTGATGTTTCACCTGGTGGACGCGACCCCGAGATTTCAGGGACGTGTTCGTTCGGCGTCGAGAACCCATTCGACCGCGGTGGCGAGATCGGGGTCGCCGACCTCGAGGAGCTCGTCCCGGGTCAGGACGACCTCGAGGTCCGGCCTGACGCCGCCGCCTTCGCAAGTCGCGCGCCACGCGCCATCCATCAGAGCCCCGAGTCGCGCGCTCGATGAGCGCTCGCACGCTCTTGCCGTAAGCCTCGACGCGCGCCTTGACGCCCGGCGGAAGGAGCTGCTCGTCTGTGAACGGCCC
>JAACEA010000104.1 GCA_009936695.1 Planctomycetia bacterium | reverse complement strand
GGCGTCGAGACCTCCCCGAGATCGAAGAGGATCTTGTGCCAGAAGCGGGCGTAGAGCAGGTGCAGCACCGCATGCTCCGCCCCGCCGACGTAGAGGTCCACGCCGCCGACGTGATGCCGGGACGAGTCGAACGACTCCTCGCCGGCGACGGACGGCTTCGAGCCCTCTCCACGCTCCGAGAGCATCCAGTACCGCTCCGATTCGCGGGACGCGAAACGCTCGCCGTTGCCCGGGTCGCAGTACCGCAGGTAGTACCAGCAGGATCCGGCCCAGCCGGGCATCGTGTTGATCTCGCGCCGGACCGGGGTGTCCGGCGGAAGGACCGCGGGATCCACGCCCGCCTCGCCCGCGGTCGTGCGGACCCAGTCGACGGCCTTCCCGAGCGGCGGCGTCGGCTCGTCCGACTCGATCGGTTCGTAATCCTCGAGATCGGGAAGGCGGACCGGCAGCGCGGCGTCGGAGACGGGGTGGTGGTTGCCGTCGTCGTCGAAGACGACCGGGAACGGCTCGCCCCAGTAGCGCTGACGGCTGAAGAGCCAGTCCCGCAGCTTGAAGTTGATTCGGCGACGACCGCGCCCCACGGACACGAGCCACTCGATCATCGCCGACTTCGCCGCCTCGGTGGCGAGGCCGTCGAGGGACACCGCGTCGTTCGCGCTCGCGACGGCGACACCGCCGTCCGTCATCGCCTCGTCCCAGTCGTCGCAGGGGCCGACCGCGTCGACGGAGTCGGCGACGACCTGTCGGATCGGAAGATCGAAGGCCCGGGCGAACTCGAAGTCCCGCTGATCGTGGGCGGGCACCGCCATGATCGCACCGGTCCCGTATCCCATCAGCACGTAGTCCGCGGTCCAGATCGGGACGCGTTCGCCCGTCGCGGGATTGATCGCGTACCGACCGGTGAAGACGCCCGTCTTCTCCTTCGAATCCGCCATTCGATCCACGTCCGCGCGATTCCGGGCGGACGTCACGTAGGCCCCGATCGCCGGGTCCGCATTCGGGCCCGCCACGATCTCGTCGACCAGCGGATGCTCGGGGGCGACGACCATGTAGGTCGCGCCGAAGAGGGTGTCGGGGCGGGTGGTGAAGACGTCGAGCGTCTCCGCCCCCTCCTCCACCTCGAAGCGGACCAGCGCGCCGTCGCTTCGACCGATCCACTCGCGCTGCATGATCCGGGTGGACTCGGGCCAGCGAATGAGATCGAGATCGTCGAGCAGCCGCTGGGCGTAGGCGGTGATTCGGAACATCCACTGCCGAAGCGGCTTCCGCACCACCGGATGACCCCCGCGCTCGCTGCGGCCGTCGATCACCTCTTCGTTCGCGAGCACCGTGCCGAGCTTCGGACACCAGTTGACCGTCTGCTCGCCGAGGTAGGCGAGCCGACACCCGTCGACGTATCGACGACGCGACTCGGCGTCCATCGCCGACCAGTCCAGGGGCTGCTCGTCGTCGTCGGTGGGAACCACCCCGCCCGAGGCGAGCCCCGCCTCCAGTTCGGCGATCGGCCGGGCGGCATCCACCCGAGGATCGAACCAGGATCCGTACGCGCGCAGCCAGATCCACTGGGTCCAGCGGTAGTAGTCGGGATCGATGGTCGCGAACTCGCGGGACCAGTCGTAACTGAATCCGAATCGCTTCAACTGCCGACGGAAGTTGTCCATCGCGGCCTGCGTGGTCTCCCGCGGATGCACCCCGGTCTGCACCGCGTACTGCTCCGCGGGAAGCCCGAACGCGTCGAAGCCCATCGGATGCAGGACGTTGTATCCCCGCATGCGCTTGTAGCGGCAGAGGATGTCCGTGGCCGTGTAACCCTCTGGATGTCCGACATGAAGTCCCGCACCCGAGGGGTACGGAAACATGTCGAGGCAGTAGAACTTGGGGCGGGTCGGATCGAAGTCCGGGTCCCCGGGGTTCGGCGTGCGATAGACGTCGGTCTCGTCCCAGGCCGCCTGCCACCGCTCTTCGATCGAGATGGCCATCTCGACGTCGTACCGGCTTCGCACCGATGCGTTCTCCTCCTGGGCGTCGCCGTCGAGATTGGTGGGCGTGGTCATCGATGCTTCTCCGGTCGTCGTGAGCCACGGGCCGTCCCCGCCGCGCCGATCCCACCATGATACGGACGCCCGCCCCGAGGCATCGGGGCGGGCGACGTGGACTTCGCTTGAATCGACGGCGACGTCATCCCACCGGGGTGGCGGTGTCCTCCCGGGACTTCCGCAGCACCTCCAGATGCCTGGTCGTCTCACCGACCAGGTAGAAGCTCCCGGTGACGCAGATCAGGTCCTCGCGACTCACCGCACGGGCCGCGAGTTCGAGCGCCTCCTTCACGGATCCCGCGGTCTGACACATCTTCCCGCTTCGTTCCATGAACCGGCGGCGCAGTTCCTCGGGCTCCACGGCTCGCGTGTTTCCGGCGGCCTGCGTGAAGATGACCTTGTCGGCCCCGAGGCTCACCCGGTCGAGGAGCGCGTCGACGTCCTTGTCCTGGCCGCAGCCGAAGACGCAGACCATCGAGTCGTAGGGGACGTGGGCGCCGACGCATCGCATGAGCGCCGTCAGCGCGTCGGGGTTGTGGGCGCCGTCGACGAGGATTCGCGGGCGGTCCCAGACGAGCTGCATGCGCCCGGGGATCTCGGTCTCCTCGAGCCCTTCGGTGACCACCGACTCCGGACACTCGAAGCCGATCGACTTCAGGTGATCCACGGCCGCGAGCGCCAGCCCGCAGTTGAACGCCTGATGTTCACCCGGCAGGGGCACCGGGAGATGCTCCAGTCGGCTGGTCTCGGTGTAGAGGCAGACCCGGTTGTGGGGCCCGAGCTCCACGGTCGAGCGGAACCGGTTGCTGAACTCGATCTCCTTGTTCACGACCCGGATCGTCGTCCCGACGGACTCCGCCTTCTCCCGCAGCACGCGATCGACGTCTTCATGCTGCTCGCGGGTGATCACCGGGACACCGGGCTTGATGATCCCCGCCTTCTCCACCGCGATCTTCTCGAGGGTGTTGCCGAGGATCTTCGTGTGATCGAGCTGGATCTCCGTGATGACGGACAACACCGGCATGATCACGTTCGTGGAATCGAGTCGCCCGCCGAGTCCGACCTCGACGATCGCCACATCGACGGCCTGCGCCGCGAAGTGCATGAACGAGATCGCGGTGATCGCCTCGAAGAAAGTCGGACGTTCGCCGATCTCCGTCGCCGCCTTCGCGAGCGCCTTCATCGACTCCGTGAAGTCGTTCTTGGTGATTCGCTGGCCGTTGATGCAGATCCGCTCGCGAATGTCCACCAGATGCGGACTCGTGAATTCGCCGACGCCGTACCCGCACTTGCGGAGCATCGCGCTGATCATCGCGATCGTCGAGCCCTTGCCGTTGCTTCCCGCGACGTGAATCGCCCGGAACTGGTCCTGCGGATCGCCCAGCGCCGCGAGCAGGGCCCGCATCCGGTCGAGCTTGAAGTCACCGTTCTCGTCGTACTTGACGACTCGCTGCCGCTCGACGTCGGTGAGTTCGAGGATCCACCGAACCGCGGAGTTGTACGTGCCGATCCGGTCTCTTGCCGACGATGCCGAAGAGCTCCCCGATGGCGCGCGGCGTCAGACCCGGCAAGTCCTGCGTGCCCTGGATGGTGAACGTCTTGCCCGAGCCGGTCTGGCCGTACGCGAAGATGCACACGTTGTAGCCGTCGATGGCAGACTGCACGAGTCTCTTCGTCTCGTCGAAGATCTGATCTTGCGTGCTGTC
>JAACEA010000103.1 GCA_009936695.1 Planctomycetia bacterium | reverse complement strand
GCCCCGCACCGGGACCGTCCTGCTCGACGGGGTCGACGTGGCCGGACTCGGCGAGGCCGCCATGCGGGCGCTTCGGCTCCGTTCGATCGGATTCGTCTTCCAGGACTTCCGCCTGCTCGACCATCTCGACGTCGAGGAGAACGCGATGCTGCCGTTCCGGCTCGGTGGCCTTCGTGCCGATGCCGCGGCTCGATCGCGGGTCCTCGATCTGCTGGAGCGGCTCGGCATCGGGCACCTTCGACGGCGTCCGATCGGTCGGCTCAGTCACGGTGAGCGACAACGAACCGCGATCGCCCGGGCCCTCGCCACCGATCCGGGACTCGTGCTCGCCGACGAACCCACCGGCAACCTCGATCCATCGAACAAGCGGGTCATTCTCGAGGCCCTCCTCGGCGCCGCCCGGGACCGTGATGCAGCGCTGCTCGCGGTGACCCATGACCACGACCTGCTCGACGCGTTCGACCGTGTGATCGATCTCGGGACGGAGGTGCCCGCGTGAACGCGATCCGGCACTCGATGTTCCTCGCACGTCGGCATCTGCTGCATCATCGCCAGCGATCGGCGCTGCTGATCGCGGCGTTGTTCATCGTCGGCTTCCTGCCGATCGCGGTGGAGAACCTCGTGCAGGCGGGAGAACGAGCGCTGCGAGCCCGCGGCGCCGCGACGCCGCTGGTCGCCGGTGCTCCGGGCGCACCCATCGATCTGGTGCTCTCGGCGCTCTACTTCAGATCGCCGCCCGATCGCGAGCTTCGAACCGAGGAGATCGAGACGCTGGTCGAGGGCGACCTCGCCCGGGTTCTTCCCCTGGTCCTCGGCGACCGGGTGCTCGACGTGCCGCTGGTCGGCACCGATCCCGGCTATCTCGACTTCCGAAACCTCGATTGCGTCGCGGGGCGAGCCCATGCCGCGGCGGGCGAATGCGTGGTCGGCGCGGCGGTCGCCGCCCGCGAGGGTGTCGTCGTCGGCGATCGAATCACCACCGAACCCCGTGAGTTCTTCGATCTCGCCGGGGCGTACCCGCTTCGCATGGAGGTGGTCGGGGTGCTCGGTGAAAGCGGGGGGCCGGACGACGAGGCGGTGTTCACGGGACTCTCGACCGCCTGGATCGTCCGTGGTCTCGCCCACGGCCACGACGACCTCGAAGAAGCCGACGATGCGGAGCTGGTGATGGCCCGGACCGAGGACGACGCCATCATCGCGAGCGCGAAGGTCCGCGAGTTCGTGGAGATCACGGATGAGAATCGTTCGAGCTTCCACTTCCATGCGCCACCGGGGGAACTGCCGGTGACCGCGGCGATCGTGATTCCCAGGGACGCGAAGGGTGGGACGATCCTGCTCGGCCGGGCGGATGTCGGTCGACTTCCGCTCCAGCTCGTCGATGCCGCGGCGATCGTGGACCGACTCCTCGTCGAGGTCTTCCGGGTCCGGCGGATCCTGATGGGCGTTCTCGCGGTGGTCGGATTCGCGACGCTCCTGCTCGTGGGGGTGGTGGTCGCCCTCTCGATCCGCATGCGGAGCGTCGAGATCGAGACAATGCACCTGATCGGCTGCGGACCCGGGCGGGTTCCGCTGATCCTCGCGACCGAGGTCCTGCTCGTCCTCGTGATCGCCGCGATCCTCGCCTTCATCGCCGGTGGGCTGGTGGTCCCCATGCTGTCCGGGGCCGAACGACTGATTCTCGGTTGAGCGGACCCTGCGCCGCCTCGGGCGTTCACCGGTTCCGGTGCGCGGGCTCGAGGATCGAGACGCGGAGGTCGGTCTTCAGGCGTCCCGCCTCCTGCAGCGCCTGGTCACCGGCGCCGAGGTAGAGGTCGAGGCGGCGACCACGAATCGCACCGCCGATGTCGACGGCGACGACCACGGTCGGCCTCAGGTCGGGGCCCTCGATGACCAGCACGCTTCCCAGTGGAATCACCTCGGGATCGACGGCCACCGCGTGACGGGGAACGAGCCGGACGCCGGTGGAGGCACGGGGCCAGGCCGAGGCGGGAACGATCTCGAAGAACACCACGCGATCGTTGTCGAGCATCAGTCGCTCGACCGTCTCCGGATCTTCGGCGTGTCGAGCCCGGATCACGTCGAGATCGATGGAATCCTCGTCGGCGATTCCGGTTTCGACCATGCGACGGCCGAGGCTCGTGTACTCGCGCTCGTTGGTCCGCGACCACGCGAGGCATTCGATGGTCCCGTCGGGGAACCGAAGCGCCGTCGAGCCGTTCACCTCCGCGAGGTAGGCGTCGAGTCCGTCGGCGACCCAGCCGAGCACGGGCACGGACGTCTCGACGACGTCGGGGATCGCCCGGCGGATCGGGAGCGCGTGTGACGCCTTGATGTGCGATGGATCGCCGAGGATCGGGTGGCGATGCGTCTCGTCGCGGGATCTTCGCGCGTCGAGGATCGGGGCCGCGTACGCCGTGGCCTCGAAGGGCCCCGGCACCGATTGAAGCGACATCGGCCGGTCGTCGGTGCCTCGGATCGATCGGGTCGTCGCCGGGCACGCGAGCCAGTCCCGCCAGCGGGCCGCGGTGTCCGGATCGGTCCGCTCCAGCACGGGGATCGCGAGCGCGATCGCCTCGTCGACGCGGGTGTTCGCGGGCGAGGTCCCGGCGATCTTCCGGGAGTCGGTCGTCGTGGTGCAGGCGACGAGCGTCGACAGGAAGAGGATCGCGAGGGCCGTCGGCGTCCACTTCGTGGGAAGGAGGATCGTCACAGCGCGGTCCGCGGGGGAAGCAGCATCGCCGCGACCAGGAGGCCGGCCACGAGGCCGCCGCCGATCAGCATCGCGTCGATGATGGTGTTGAGACCGGTGATCGGATCATCGGACATCAGACTTCGAAATCCCGTGAGTCCGAGGGCGCCGGGCACGAGGACGATGAGCCCGGGAACCGCGACGAGCGCGGTCGGCACGCCTCGGAAGCGGTTGGCGAGGTTGCCTCCGAGCCCGACCGCGAGGGCCGCGATCGCCGCGGTCACTTCGGGGCTGGCGAAGGGGGCCGCGACCTGGATCGACCCCCAGCCGAGGAGGACGGCCGCGAGGAACCAGTGGGTCATTCGCGGGATCTCGCCGAGGAGGATCATCAGGCCGATGGAAGCGGCACCCACCGCCGGAAGAAGGGTCCAGACCGTGGGGGAGGCCGTGGCCACCTCGGTCACCTGGACGGGCGACAGCAGTTCGCCGACGCCCTCACCGAGTCCGGCGCCGAAGCCGAGCGCGACGAACGTGGTCAGGGCGCCCATCAACCGGGCGGATCCCGCGGTCAGTTCACCCATCGCGAGTTCCCGCATCGCGATGGTCAGCGTGAGTCCGGGCACCAGGACGATGATCGCGGCGATGAGCGTCAACCGTGGATCGGACCCGAACCAGATCGCGAGGGCGTTCGCCAGGACGGCGGCGACGAACGCCGCGACGAAGTCCGCGAGCGGAGCGCGGTGCGGCGAACTTCCGAAGATGCGAAGGATCAGCGCGACGCCACCGGCGGCGATCGATGCCGCCAGCGCGGTCCACATGGTGCCTCCGGAAAGGATCGCCACGCCCGCCCCGGTCAGCATGAAGGCGAGGAGCGTGGCCCGTCGTCCCCAGGGCGACGGACTCGCGGCGATCTCGTCGAGCCGCCGGACCCCGGTTCCGGCATCGCAGTCACCGGAGACCAGATCACGGATCACGATGTCCACCAGTCGCATCCGCTGCAGGGCCGGACTCCGAGGTCGCGTCCTGATCATCCGCATCTTCTGGCGATCGACCGGGCCGAGGCCGAGGGTCAGGCCGGTCGGTACCGCGAAGACCGCGGTCACCATGTCGAAGCGGCGGCCGACGGCCGCGACCGAGGCTTCGATGCGATAGCTCGGGGCCCCGGACTCGTGCAGTGCTTCGGCGACCCGGACCAGAAGTCGTTCGACGCCACCGCGATCGGCGGCTTCGACCGGGACGTCCTCGGAGGTCTCGTTCATGCGGACGAGGTTACCGCCCCCCGGGGCTTCACGTGCGGATCCGCACGGGGTGTGATGCCGCTCGTCCCGCGGGAATCACATCCGGGTGAGGGCGTCGAGGTGTCCGTCGCGGACCGCGGCGGACCACGCGGCGAGTCGGGTCGCGGCGACTTCGGCGTCTTCGATCGCGCCGCTCTCCGAGGCCAGTCGCGCGACGTCCTCGACGTGCGCCGCATCGCGCGCCGATTCCAGGTGGTTCACCAGCATCGGGTTCGCCTGACGGCCGTTCAACCACGCGAGGAACGCCAGTCCGACCTTGTACTGGTGCGTCGGCGATTCGAAGATCCGCTGGCCGAGACGTTCGCAAGGATCCATGATCGCGTCGTAGGCGGTCCGGTCGCCGGCCGCGAGGCGACGCAGGGCGAGGGCGGCGGGGACGGCGATCGCATCGAAGATCCCGAGCAGGGCGTGACTGAAGTCGCCGATCGGAACCAGCCGGCCGTCGAACTCGACCATCCGTTCCTCCGGCATGATTCCTTCGACCTCTCCGGCGATGAGTCGACCGAAGTGGAAGTCGTCGCCGGTCAGCATGATCTGGTCGCGTTGCAGGAGATCCCGTCGCAGCCGCACCTCGAGCTCGTGATCGAGCATGGACAACTTGGCGGCCCGATAGCGGTCCGGATCGTTGCGCATGATTCGAAGGAAGGACTCGCCCGGAAAGTAGCCTTCGAGCGAGGCCAGGAACATCGGTCCGAGCCAGTGGACGATCAGCGGGCCCTCGCCCGCGGCCCGGGCGATGTCGCCGTAGACCGCGACGAATCCGTCCTCGTCGAGTCCGAGTTCGCACAGCCGCGGCATGGGAAGGATCACCGCGACGCCGCCGGCATTTCGGATCGTCTCGATCTGTTCGACGACGCCGTCGACGATCCGGGTGGTGGTGTCCGCGCGGGAGAGATGATCGGTGCTCGCGCCGGCGCAGAAGCCTCCGGGCAGTCCGAGTCGTCCGGTCCGTTCGATGAGTTCCCGCGCCGCGTCCCAGCCCAGGTCGAACCGCTGGGCGGTGTCCATCGCCTCGGCGATCCCCATCCCCGTGGCGCCGATCCGCGTCCTGACGTTCATCGTCGCGTCCCAGTCGACGTGGGCCGCGATCGCCTCGGCGGTTCCGGGTGACGTGACGGCATGCTGAACCGCCGCGTATTCGGGTTGCATGACGACATGCGCCGCCGCGTAACACAGGCGCGGAAGCGGAGCGTCGGCGTCGACCCCGTCCCGGAGTGCTCGCCATGGATCGTCGTCGATCGCGAGTGGTCCCTGAGGCAGGTCGACTTCGATCCTCATCCGGCGCTTCCCACCAGTCGTTCGATGAATCCCGGTCCCTGTTCGACGACCACCGTGGCGAGGAACACGGTGAGCACCGCGGTGCCGAGCAGCATGCCGGCGATCCACCAGGTCGCGAGCGGGTTCTTCGGCGTGTCTTCACCGAGGTATTCGCGACGTCGTTGCAGGAGGGTGAAGCCGAGGTAGGACGCGGGCAGGAAGAGTCCGCAGATCACATTGGTCGGAACCGCCACCCAGGGGGCGATGTTGGACCAGAAGATCGCCCCGAGCACGCCGATGGCGGGGAGGAGGATGAAGAACTTGTGACCGGCGGAGT
>JAACEA010000585.1 GCA_009936695.1 Planctomycetia bacterium | reverse complement strand
GTGGAGCAGCCGATGTTCCTCCGGGGCGGTGCTGCCCGCGACGACGAGCGGCTTCGCCGGGTCGATGCCGAGTGCCGCGCCGAGTTCCGCGGCGCCGTCCACGGTGTCGGTGATCCGGGCGGTGTCCCATTTCATCGAGCCCGTGACAACGACTCGATCGGGCGTCAATCCCATCGACCGGAATCGCGCGGCGTAGGTCTCGTCCTGGACCCCCGCGACGGCCAGTGCGTCGAACAGTCGCCGAGCGACGGGTCGGATGCGTCGGTATCGACGGTGACTCCGGGCGCTGAGTCGGCCATTGACCACCGCCACCGGAATCGACCTTCGACGGGCTTCGGCGAGGAGGTTCGGCCAGACTTCGAGTTCGACGAGGCCGATCGCATCGGGTCGGATTCGATCGAGAAATCGTCGGATCGCGTCACTGGCGTCGAAGGGATATCGCACCACGGCGCACCGGCCGTCGAACAGGGCGGTCGCCCGGGCGAAACCAGTATCGGTGGTGGTGGCGACGACCGGTTCGATCGCGGGATCGCGTGCAAGCAGCGCGTCGACCAGCAGGTCGGTGGCATTCACCTCCCCCACCGATACCGCATGCAGCAGGACCCGGGGTCGGTCGGGATCGGCGAGTGCTTCGCCGTGCCCGAATCGGGCTCGCCAGTCGGTGTGGATCTTCCCGGTTCGGATCATCCGCGGGAGCCAGACCGGACTGCCGAGGAGCGCGGCGGTCAGATAGAGGGCGTCGATGGGACGCGGCATCGGAGTCAGCCCGCCTCGTCCGGTGCGGCGGTGGGCTTCGTCCTTCCGAGGTTTCGAAGCAACGCGGTCATGAAGGCCGGTGAGTTGACGCCGTGGGAGAGGTTTGCGATTCGCCCGTCGGGGCCGACGTAGACGAGTTTGGGAATGGTGTTCTGGGTGTCGAGGGGTTTGATCGCCGCTCGGAATTCGGGAGTGACCATGTACTCGAGCATGTCGGGCCCGGGCGACTTCTCGAGGTAGCGGGTCACCGCCGCGGGACCGCCCTGGTCGACGCTCACACCCACGAGGGTCGCGACCTCGCTCAAGGCCGCCTCGTGTTCCTTGATGATCGACCGGACCTTCCTGCAGGGGCCGCACCAGGTGGCCCAGACTTCGATGAGCATGGGTCGGCCGGCGTGGGCTGCGAGGGTCGTCGTGCGGCCCTCGAGATCGACGAGCGGGACCGTGAACATGCCCGCTGGAGCGACCGTGGTCGCCGGCTCGGGGTTCGCGACCGTCGTGGCGGTCGCATCCGAACCGCCCGCCGTCGCCCACGAGAGCAGGTCGGCACAGGTGGCGCAGGCACCGGTGCTCCCCATGACGACGACATAGACCACGGCGATGACGGGCACGGCGGCGATGCTGAGAATGGTCTTGCGCGTGAACAACGTTCTGCTCCGGACGGCGGTCGGGTGTCACGAGGATAGTCAGAATCCTCGCGCAGGATCTCCGATCGGCTGGAGATCGACCGGTATGGAGCGCATTCCCGTCCGAATCGGTCCAGACTCAGTGTTCGGAGGGTGCGAAACGGCGGGATTCCCACCGGCCGCGAACCTCCTGCATCATCCGGATCTTCGCGGGGACGCCGACCACGTGGTTCGCGTGATGCGCCAGCATTCCTGGCGGCGTCTCGATCGGCCCCTCGGTCCACCGTCCCGACGAGATCTGGCCGTAGTTGAAGAACCGATCGGAGAGCCTGGTGGCGTTCGTCCGGCCGATGAACCGATTCAGCGTGGTCTGGTCGTCGTCAGCGAAGCCGGATCTCATCGCCTCGAACATCCGCAGCGTCGACGCGTTCGCCCGGCAGACGAACAGTCCAGAACAGTTCCGGTCTCGATCCTGCTGGCAGGCGATGTCGTGTTCGCCGAGTTCGAGGAGCAGTCGTTCTCGGATCGGTCCGAAGAACTGCACATCGACGTCGCTGTAGAAGAAGGTGCCGCCCATGCATTCCCGGCAGGCCCTGAGAAAGACGTCCACCTTCCGGAAGCAGGTCTCGGCCCATCCCGCTTCGTAGAAGGTGCCGGTCGGGCAGGGCTGGTCGTCGTCCTCGAACGCATGGAGCTCGAATTCGTCGGGCAGCGTCGCGAGAAAGTGGTCGGTGTACATCGATCGATGCGACGGGGTGAACGTCGTGTAGAGATTCAAGTCCTTCTCCTTCAGTCCTGATTCGGCGGCCGTCCTCGCGTCGCATGGTCCGGAGCCGTTCGATGATAGTCGGAGCCCTCCGTCGGATCGCCGGGATTCCATCGAAGTCGATGTATTCGCCTGATTGCCACGGCAAAGATGTCGCGGTCCAACGTCGCTGGCATCACGTCGCCATGATCGGATGATCGGATGGCCGGGTGGCTATCCTTGGCGGATGCCGCTTGCCGAACCATCAGGGGCTCCTCTGAATCGCATCGATATCGGTCGTTGGCGGATCCGGATCGATACCGGCGGCACGTTCACGGATTGCCTGGCGCTGCCGCCGACCGCATCCGCACCGCGGCGGGTGAAGGTCCTGAGTTCCGGGCGCGTTCGCGCCCGATTCGACGGGACTCGACTCCAGGGACCGGACTGGCTTTCACGTTTTGAAGGCGTCCCCGTGCTTCGCGTCCGGGATGGAGCGACGGCGGGCATCCTCGGATCCGGGCGGATGCTGCAGATGGAACGGGCCGATGCATGTCATCCCGGCGAGGTCGTCGAGTGCGTGTCGGGACTCGATGCACCGCTTCTCGCGATGCACGTGATCACCGGCACCCGACCGGATGACCCGCTTCCCCCCATCGATCTCCGGATCGCGACGACCCGCGGCACGAACGCGCTTCTCGAGCGACGGACCGGTCGCGTTCTGCTGGTGACCACCGCGGGGTTCGAGGATCTCGTGACCATCGGTGATCAGGATCGTCCTGATCTCTTCGCGCTCGATGTTCGGCCGGCCCGGCTTCTGCCGGCCGCCGTCATCGGAATCGATGCTCGAATGGCGGCGGACGGTCGAGTGCTTTCGCCGCTCGATGTCGATGCGGCGATCGCGGAGATCCGGCGGGTGATCGACGCGGCGGCCGAGCCGTTCGACGCCGTCGCCATCTGCCTGCTGCACGCCTGGCGGGATCCAAGGCACGAGCGTGAACTGGAACAGGCGATCCTGCGATTTCTGCCGGACACTCGAATCTCGGTGAGTCATCGCATCTCGCCGGACATCCGGATCGTGCCGCGGATCCGTACGGTCGTCGCCGACGCCGCCTTGTCGCCCGCGCTGCATGCGTTCCTCGAGAATCTGGGATTGGAGGACGGTCGCGACCGGGTGCTTGCGATGTCGAGTGGTGGTGGGCTGATCGACCGTTCGACGTACCGGCCGTGCGAGAGTCTCCTCAGCGGGCCGGCCGCGGGCATGGTCGGTGCGATCGCGGCCGCCGCCCGAGCCGGCATGGATCGGTTGGTCGCCTTCGACATGGGCGGGACGAGCACGGACGTCGGGCGAGCCCGGGGTCGAGCCGACCTCCGCGATGCCACCAGCGTGGGTGACGCCACCGTCCGCGTCCCCAGCGTCGATCTGCACACCATCGCGGCGGGCGGTGGATCGATCTGCCGGGTCGTCGACGGACGCCTGGAAGTCGGTCCCGAATCGGCCGGGGCGTCCCCGGGACCGGCGTGTTACGGCGGAGGCGGTCCCCTCACGCTCACCGACGTGAACCTCCTGCTCGGTCGGGCGGATCCGGACCGATTCGGCGTTCCACTTCACCTGGCAGCCGCGGAAGCGGCGCTCGAACGGGAGATCGTGGCCAGTGGGCGGATTCGAACGGACCTGCTCGAGGGGTTCGTCGCGCTCGCCGATGAACGCATGGCGGAGGCGATCCGGATCGTCACGACCCGCCGCGGCGAGGACCCCGCCGATCACGTTCTGGTGGCGTTCGGCGGCGCCGGCGGCCAGCATGCCTGCGGCGTCGCCGCTCGGTTGGGAATGAAACGCGTCCTGATTCCAGCTGACGCAGGGCTGTTGAGCGCCGTCGGGCTTCACGTCGCGGCACGGGAGCGAAGCGTGGAGTCCGCAGTCCTCGAGCCGCTTCCCGCGTTTGACCTGGAATCCACGCTTGATCGCCTCGGTGCCGAAGCGATTGAATCGGCGGAGGCCGCCGGGGTGACGGCCCCCGTCGTTCGTCGGATCCAGATTCGGACCCGGCTGCTCGGGCAGGACACGACGATCGACCTCGAGTACGAGACGATCCTCGAGGTGCAGTCATCCGTCGTCGAACGTGATTTTCGATCGAGTTACCGACGCCTCTACGGGCATCCCCCGCCGCCGCGTCCGATCGAGATCGCGGGCATCAGGATGTTTGCCGGAGATGCCGCCGGAAATCCACTGCCGGATCCGGACGGTGCCGACGCTCGGTCGTCCGATCGGGCGAAGGGATCGCTTGCCGTCGATCGTGCATCACTTCCCGTCGAGACCGATCTCCACGGGCCACTGTTGGTGGCGGACCCGACGAGCACGATCTTGGTTCCTGAAGGTTGGTCCGCTCGTGCCGACGAATTCGGTGGTCTGATGCTTCACCGTCGCGATTCCGGGACCACTGGAATCGCCGGCGCGGCTTCCTCGGAGATCATGGCGTGCCGGTTGGAATCGATCGCCCGCGAGATGGGCGAGACCCTGCGGCGAACCGCGCTCAGCGTGAACGTGAAGGAGCGACTGGACTACTCCTGCGGCATCGTCGACGCCGCGGGAAGGCTCGTCGTCAATGCACCGCACATGCCGGTCCACCTCGGGGCGATGGGTGACTGCGTCCGGGCGGTCGTTTCGCGGATCGATCTCGGTCCGGGGGATGTCGCCCTGGTCAATCACCCCGGCTTCGGAGGCTCCCACCTTCCCGACCTCACCGTCGTGAGTCCGGTCTTCGGCGAGGCGGAGGAGTGCATCGGCTACGTGGTCAACCGCGCCCATCACGCGGAGATCGGGGGAACCCGGCCGGGTTCGATGCCGCCCGATGCGACATGTCTCGTCGAGGAGGGCGTGGTGATCCCGCCGATGAAGATCGTGATCGCAGGGGTGCCGGCCTTCGATGCCTTCGAGGAGATGCTCCGGCGGGCACCGCATCCGTCGCGCGCCGTGGCCGACAATCTCGCGGATCTCGCCGCACAGCTCGCCTCGAACGAACTCGGGGTGCGTCGGCTGGCGGCGCTCTGGCGAGAGGTGGGTCCGGCCGACTTCGATCGGGATCTCGAGGGACTGCGACGGCGTTGCAGTGCGGCGATCGAGCGGTTGATCGACTCGCGGCCCGGGTTCGATCGAAGCGTCGAGGAACGGCTCGACGACGGCACGCCGATCCGGCTCCGGGTCGCGGTCGAGGATGGCCGGATGTCGATCGACTTCACGGGATCGGGGGACGTCCATCCGCGAAACCTGAATGCGCCGTTCGCGGTGGTTCGAGCGGCGACGCTCTACGTTCTTCGGGTCGTGGCGGCGGAGGCGATCCCGCTGAACGAAGGTGCGCTCGAACGGGTCGATCTCATCTGTCCGGAGGGATTCCTCGCTCCCCCGTTTCGAGGCGATGCCGAGTCGGATCCGGCGGTGGCGATCGGTAACACCGAGACCAGCCAGCGGGTCGTCGACGCACTGCTCCGGTGTTTCGGCGTGGTGGCTGGTAGTCAAGGCACGATGAACAACCTCCTGCTGGGCAACGATCGCTTCGGCTACTACGAGACGATCTGTGGAGGCACCGGCGCCGGTCCCGACTTCGATGGTTGTGACGCCGTCCACAGCCACATGACGAACACCCGGCTCACCGACCCGGAGGTCTTCGAGCATCGATATCCGGTCCGGTTGGAGTCGTTTTCGGTTCGGCGTGGTTCCGGAGGCGAAGGGCGGCATCGTGGAGGCGATGGCGTCGTTCGAACGATCCGGGCGATCGAGTCGCTTCAGGGATCGTTGCTCGGTCAGCACCGTGTCGAACGGCCCTACGGGCTTCAGGGGGGTGCCCCGGGGACGGCCGCGATCGCGCGTGTCGAGCGGGCCGACGGTTCGGTCGAGGTCTTGCCGGGCATCGCCGCCTTCGATCTCGGGCCCGAAGATCGGCTCCACATCGAGACGCCGGGCGGCGGTGGATACGGTTTGCCGACCGATGCGTGGGGACGCGGGTGACGGGGGTGGCCTCGGGTGCAAAAGAAACCACCGGTTCTCGACCGAAGGGTCGAGAACCGGTGGGTGACTGAACTGGCGTGTCGTCGTGGCTTGATCAGCCGCGTCGACGACGGCCGGCGAGGCCGGCCATGCCCAGCAGCGCGAGGGCGCCGGGGGCGGGAACGAGGTTCACACCGAAGAGGGTGAACGTGCCGTTCCAGGTGCCG
>JAACEA010000102.1 GCA_009936695.1 Planctomycetia bacterium | reverse complement strand
TACGCGGCGCTCGACGAGACCGGCAAGGCCGCCGTCCTCCGAAAGGAACTGGCGACCAGTCGTCCGCTGCTCGCCCGCGACGCGGCGGTGGCAGCGGAGACCCGGGAGATGCTCGACACCCTCGCGGTGGTCAAGCAGGTCGTCGATCGCGAGCCCGCGGCGATCGGCAGCTACATCGTGAGCATGGCCCATGCGGCCAGCGATCTCTACGAGGTGCTGGTGCTGCTTCGGGAGGTCGGCCTCTGGCATCGTGACGGAGATGCGGTCACGTGTCCCATCGACGTCGCGCCGCTCTTCGAGACCGTGGACGACCTCGCGGGGGCGAAGGCCGTGCTGGAGGGGATGTTCGAGGATCCGGCGTACGTCGGGCAGCTTGAAGCCCGAGGTCGGTTCCAGGAGATCATGCTCGGCTACTCCGACAGCAACAAGGACGGCGGCTACTGGGCCGCGAACTGGCGGCTCCAGGTGGCACAGGACGAACTCGCCCGCACCTGTCGGAACGCCGGCGTCGAGTTCCGATTCTTCCACGGCCGGGGCGGCACCGTCGCGCGAGGCGGGGGCCGGGCCCACCGCGCGATTCTCTCCAGCCCGGTCGCAAGTCGGAACGGGCGGATTCGATTCACCGAACAGGGTGAGGTCATCTCCTTCCGGTATGCGATGCCGGCCCTCGCCAACCGTCATCTCGAGCAGATCGCGAACGCGATGCTCCTCGCCTCCTCGGGATGCGCGGGAACCGCGGACGAAGCCTCCGTCGACGCGGTCGACGCCGCCGACGGCATGATGGACGAACTCGCGAAGATCTCCCGGGAGTCCTATCGCGACCTCATCGACGAGCCCGGATTCTGGCCGGTCTTCGAGGACCGCTCGCCGGTCCGCTTCATCGGTGAACTCCCGATCGCCTCCCGCCCGGTCTCCCGGTCCGGGGGTGGACTCCACTTCGAGAATCTCCGCGCGATCCCCTGGGTGTTCGCCTGGACCCAGATGCGCTGCAACGTGCCGGGCTGGTACGGGATCGGAACGGCGTTCGAGCGTCTGGTGCTCGGGGACCCGTCGAATCTCGACGCCTGTCGTTCGGCGTACCGCGCGGGCGGACACTTCCGCGCATTCATCGACAATGCCCAGCAGGAGATGGCCCGGGCCCGACTGATGGTCGGCGGCTGGTACCTCGGAACCGAGGACGGGCTCCATCCGAGGATCGTCGAGGAGTTCGATCGAGCGGAGCGGGCGGTGCTCGAGATCACGGGGCAGGATGGTCTGCTCGACAACAATCCGGTGATCCGGGAATCGATCCGGGAGCGGAATCCCGACACCGACCTGATCAACGCGTTGCAGGTCGAACTGCTGCGACGGGTCCGTGAAGGGGCGTTCGACGACGAGGTCGAGATGAAGAACGTCGTCCTGCTCGGCGTCAATGCGCTCGCGGCGGCGATGCAGAGCACCGGCTGATCGCGTCCGCAGGCCCTGTTCGACACCGGCTTCCCTCGAATCCACCGATCGCATCTTGACCTGCCGGTCTCCGTCCCGGATTCTCGAGGCATGACCATCGCCATCATTCCGCTTGCCGCGTCGATGCTGACCGCGGCTCCGCCCTCCTCCGGTGACGTATTCCCGCCGGTGGTCGAGATCGGCACCTCGCTCCAGCCGATGCTCGACGAGCACCTCGTCGACTCCATGAGCGACGTCCGACTCGAACCGGGTCGGCCCCGGGACGAGGGGGTGGTCTTCCGATTCGACCGGCCCTGGGAGGGACCGTTCTCGGGCTACGCGACGGTCATCCGTGACGGCGATCGCTTTCTCCTCTACTACCGCGGTCTTCCGGACGCGGGTGGCGACGGAACCGTGCGGGAGACCACCTGTCTCGCGGTGTCCACCGACGGACACCGGTGGTCGAGGCCGGTGCTCGGCCTGCACGAGGTCGACGGGACCGACGCGAACAACGTGATTCTCGCCGATGCCGCGCCGGTGACCCACAACTTCAGTCCGTTCCTCGACACCAGGCCCGGCGTGGATCCCGACCGGCGCTTCAAGGCGCTCGGTGGCAACGAACGCTCCGGGCTCATCGCCTACGCGTCGCCCGACGGCATCCACTGGTCTCGAATCCGCGAAGCGCCGGTGATCGTCGACGGCATGTTCGATTCGCAGAACGTGGCCTTCTGGTCGGAGGCGGAACAGTGCTACTGCTGCTACTTCCGCACGTGGTCGGAAGGCGGCTACCGCGGATACCGCACGGTCAGTCGTTCGACCTCGCCCGACTTCATCGACTGGTCCGAATCCGTGCCGATGCGTTTCGGCGATGGTCCGATGGAGCATCTCTACACCAACCAGACCCATCCCTACTATCGATCCCCCGGGATCTACATCGGCATCGCGGCGCGATTCATGCCCGGGCGGCAGGTGGTGGACGATGCGTCGGCCGCGGCGCTCGGCGTGGACCCCCGGTACTACCGCGACTGTTCGGACGCGGTGCTCCTCACCTCGCGGGGTGGAGATCGCTACGACCGTTCGTTCCGTGAGTCCATCATCCGGCCCGGAATCGGCCTCGAGAACTGGGTCTCGCGTTCGAACTATCCCGCCCTCAACGTGGTGCCGTCCGGTCCGGACGAGATGTCCGTCTACGTGAACCAGAACTACGCCCAGCCGACCGCGGAGCTTCGTCGCCACTCGATGCGGGTCGACGGCCTCGCCTCGATGCGGGCCGATGCCGAGGGCGGCGTCTGGACGACCCGGCCCCTGGTGTTCGAAGGTGACCGTCTCTCCTTGAACTTCGCCACGTCCGCCGCGGGTGGGATCCGGGTGTCGCTGCTCGACGTCGATGGAACGCCGATCCCCGGATACGGCGGAGACGATGCGATCGAACAGATCGGCAACGAGATCGATCGGATCGTGACCTGGAGCGGGGGACCGGAAGTGGGGGAACTGGCCGGTCGTCCGATCCGGATCCGTTTCGAGATGCGGGACGCGGATCTCTTCGCGTTTCGTTTTCAAGATACCGCGTCACCGACGGAGTCCGTCGTTCCACCCGAGCCGAGGTCCGTCGTGCTTCGTTCGGTGGAGCGGATCTGGGCGAAGGCCCCGCACAACGCCTTCACCGACCTGCTCGAGGTCGACGGACGTCTCTTCTGCGCGTTTCGCGAGGGCGAATCCCACGTGGGTGGATCGAACGGCCGGATCCGCGTGATCGTGCTCGACCCCGGCGACGCGTCGGGCTGGCGATCGGTCGCCCGCTTCGAGGAACCCGGCGTGGATCTCCGCGATCCGAAACTGTCGGTCGCGCCCGACGGCCGCATCATGGTCGGATTCGGGGGTTCGATCTACGAGGGGTCGACGCTCCGAAGTTGTCGTTCCCGCGTCGCGTTCCTCGATCGGCGGGGCGGACGGTCGGGACCGGTTCGGGAAGTGGTCATCGACGACCGGATTCGGACCGGGCATGACTGGCTCTGGCGGACGACCTGGCACGAGGGGGTCGGCTACGGGGTCGTGTATCAGGCGTCGCCGGAGGCGTCGGGGATCCACCTCGTCACGACGGTCGACGGCGTGACCTACGACCGGCGAGCCTCGCTTCCGGTGACCGGCACCCCCAACGAAGTCACGATCCGGTTCGCGGCGGATGGTTCGATGCGGGCGTTGATCAGACGGGAAGGCGGTGATGGCCGCGCCTGGTTCGGCACCGCGAGGGCGCCGTTCGATCGGTGGTCCTTCACGCCCTTGCCGGAGTCGCTCGGAGGCCCGGACTTCATCCCGCTCGGCGAAGATCGCTGGTTGGTCGGTGGTCGGCGACGGTCCGCGGACGGACCGCGCACCGTGCTCGGGATCTGGAATGAAGGCGAGGACGGCGGTTGGACCGATGTCGCGGTGCTTCCGTCCGGCGGGGATACGAGCTATCCGGGCTTCGTCCGGCTGGACGACGAAATCGTCGTTTCCTACTACACCTCGCACGAGGGGACGACGTCGATCCACCTCGCCCGACTTGCGTTGGAATGAACCTCGTCGTTCGCGCGATTCAGGCGGGACGTTCGCTCGCGGGCGAGACCGGATCGATCCAGGGGTGAAGACCATCCAGAAGACGATCCGCGGAGGCGGGCCCCATGGTGCCGGGTTCGTAGGTCTCGACGGGACCGGGATGATCGACGATCGGCGCGAGGGCCGTCCAGGTCCCTTCGATGATCGGCTGGGTCGCGAAACGCGTCGGATTACCGTCGAGGGCGTCACCGAGCAGCTGTTCGTAGGGGAGCTTCTCGGTGTCGAGGGCGGTCTTGAAGTCGACGTCCATGACCACGTCCGTCGATTCCATTTCCGCGGACTCCGTCGGATCGAGGGCCTGGACCCGGGTCTGCACCCCGTCGTTGTGGCCGAGTCGGATCCGGATCCAGTTCGGCGCCGGCGGCTCGCCGCCATGTCGGTCCTTGCCGAAGAGATCGAGCGGCGGCTGCTTGAGGACGACCACCGCTTCGGTCCCGGTCCGGGCCAGCGCCTTGCCGGCGCGGATGACGATCGGCACTCCGGCCCATCGCCACGAATCGATGTGCACTCGAAGCGCGACGAAGGTCTCGGTGTTCGAGTCCTTCGCGACGCCGTCGACGTCGAGATACCCCGCGTACTGTCCGCGGACCACGTCATCGGGGGCGACCGGACGCATGGCGTCGAAGACGTCGAGCTGGGCCGCGTGGATATGGGTCGGATCGACCGAGCTCGGCGGCTCCATGGTGAGGAGACCGACGACCTGCATGATGTGATTCTGGATGACGTCCTTGAGGGCGCCGACCCGATCGTAGAAGGAGCCACGGTCGGCGACGTCGAAGGACTCCGCCATGGTGATCTGGATGCAATCGATGTGTTCGCGATTCCAGATGGGCTCGAAGAGTCGATTCGCGAACCGCCAGACCATGATGTTCTGGACGGCGTTCTTGCCGAGGTAGTGGTCGATGCGGTAGAGCTGTTCGTCCGTCAGCATCGAGGCGAGGGCCTGGTAGAGGGCGACGGCGGAGTCGTGATCGTGCCCGAAGGGCTTCTCGACCACGACGCGAGCGTCGGGATCGTCGAGGAGTCCCGCGTCGTGCAGGCCTCGAACGGTCTTCTCGAACAGGCCGGGGGGGAACTCGAGGTAGTAGAGCGGGCGGGCCGCGCCGCCGAGGGCCTTCTTCACGGCCGAGTACGTCTCGGGCTTGGTGTAGTCACCCTGCACGAAGGTCATCCGGGCGGCCATCGCCGACCAGACCGCGTCGTCGACGGTCTGGCCCGCCGCTTCGATGTCCGCGCGGGCATTGGATCGAAACGTCTCGTCGGTCCAGTCGCTGAACGCCACGCCGACGATCGGCATGTCGAGGAGGCCTCGGGTGGCGAGGCGGTAGAGCGAGACGAAGGTCATCTTCCGGGCGAGGTCGCCGGAAGCGCCGAAGAGCACGAGCGCGTCGGAGCGTGAGTCGGACATCGGATCTCCCCAGGGGGTCTTGCGAACGGGGTGGCCTGGCGTGAACGTGGGACGGTACCCTGAACGCCGATCGACGGTCGGGACGCGAGCGGGCCGGGCGATCGAATCGACGGGAGGCACAGGTGATGCGATCGGTTGGATCCAGGTCCCGGGGACGCGAGCGACGAAGCGCGGTCTTCATGCTGTTGCTGGTCGGTGCGGTCGGGGTGGAATCGGCGAACGCCGAGGTCGACGACCGGTTCGAGCGATGGGACCGGAACGGTGACGGCCGGCTCGTGCGCGACGAACTGCCGGAAGGGCTTCGGGGAAACTTCGAGCGAGTCGATCGAAACGGCGACGGTGTCATCGATCTCCAGGAACATCTCGCGGTGGTGGGGCGCGACCGTGCCCCGAATCCACCGCCGGACGGGTCGGTCCGCGTGATCGACGACATCGACTACGGACGGGACGGAAATCCCCGCCATCGCCTGGCGCTCGCGATTCCTGCGCGATCCGCCATCGAGGGCCCGCTCCCCGTCGTCGTCTACATCCATGGTGGTGGCTGGCGGGTCGGGGATCATCGATCGGGGCTCGAGCAGGCGATGTCGTTCGCGGCCACCGGGCGCTATGCGGTGGCGAGCATCGGCTACCGCCTCAGCGGGGAGGCGATCTGGCCGGCGCAGCTCGAGGACTGCCGGGCGGCGTTGCGATGGATCCACGACCATGCGGAACGACTGGGATTCGATCGCGAGCGCATCGCGGTGTTCGGTCGATCCGCCGGCGGTCACCTCGCGGCGATGCTGGCGGTCCGGCCGGATCCACCGGTCCGGGTGCGGGCCGCCGTCGACTTCTACGGACCGACGGATCTCCTTGCCATGCAGGTGCAGGCTCCGGAGGGTGCGATCGATCACGATGCGGTGGGTTCTCCCGAGTCGCGGCTCGTGGGCGGGGCATTGCAGTCGCGGCCCGATCGGGCGCGGGACGCAAGCCCGATCAACTTCGTCGACGCCGACGATCCGCCGATCCTCGTGATCCAAAGACGACACAAGACAACACAAGACAACACAACACACACACACACGCACAACATTTCGTCTCACCCTACAAAAGCGGTCGTCTCAGTATTTGAGCGACGCGTT
>JAACEA010000101.1 GCA_009936695.1 Planctomycetia bacterium | reverse complement strand
TGTGTGTGCGTGTGTGTGTGTGTGGGGGGCGGGTGGTGATCCGTGGGTCAGGAATGCGAAGAGGGGTCAGACGCCGGCGCCGTCGAGTTCTCGAAGGCTCTCCTCGACGAGACGAGCCTGATCCGCGGGATTGATCTCCCGCTTGAGAATCTTGCCCGCGACCGCGGCCGCGAGTTCGGTGGCGTTGGCGTGGATGTCGGCGACCGCGGCCTTGCGGGCGGACTCGATGTCCGCCTTGGCCCGGGCCATCCGCTCCGCGAGCTCACGCTCGTTCGCGGCCTTCATCTCGTCGCCGAGACGCTGGGCTTCGGCCTTGGCCTCGGCGATGGTCTGCTGCGCCTGCTCGCGAGCCTCGGCGAGACTCTTCTCGTAATCGGCCAGTGCCTGGCTCGCCTGGGAACGGGCGTCCTCCGCGGCCTTGATCTCGCCGAGGATCTTGTCGTTCCGGTCGTCGAGGCCCTTCGTGATGACGGGCCAGACCTTGAGATAGAGAAAACCGAAGGCGACCACGAAGACCACGAGCGCCGTGCCCGCGACCCAGGGCTCCGAAGCCATGGGATCGGGGTTCTCAGCAGCCGCAAAAAGAAGTGAGACAGGCATTCGACGCTCCGTCGGTCCGAAGGGGAATGCTCCGGCTCCGGCGAGGGTCGACGGAGCCGGAACGGTGTTCGCGATCTCAGCCGACCATGAGGAAGCCGACGACGACGCCGAACAGGGCGACACCTTCGACGAGGGCGGCGGTGAGGATCATGTTCACGAAGATGCGGCCGCCCATCTCGGGCTGGCGGGCGGTGGCTTCGCAGGCCCCGGCGCCGATGCGGCCGATGCCGATGCCAGCACCGATGACCGCGAGGCCGGCGGCGATGCCCTTGCCGATACCCGAGCCCCAGTTGGGCATGTCGCCGTCGGCGGCGAGCGCCGGCTCGACCACGACGAGGGAACCGAGAAGGGTGAACACGAAGAGGGGGATGAGCTTGTTCATTGGAATCCGAATCTCCGGGTGCGACGCCGTGGCGTCCTTGGTGAGTCTCTGAATCTGAAATCCATTCATCCCGCCGCCGGGAGGAATGGTGGTCGGTGAATCGATCAGTGAATCGCGGCGACCTCCGCCGCGACCTCGTCGACGTCGTGGTGCTCCTCTTCGTGCTCCTCGTGGCTCATCAGGCTGATGAACACCGCGGTGAGGAACATGAAGACGAAGGCCTGAAGGAAGGCGACGAAGAGTTCGAGAATGGTGAGGGCCATCGCGAAGATGCCGGTCGCGGTGCTCACCGCCCACCAGCTTCCGCCACCCGGCTCGAGTCCGAGCTGGGCCATGGAGGGCAGCATGATGATGGTCGCCAGCAGGATGTGGCCGCCCATCATGTTCGCGAAGAGGCGGATCGCGAGCGCGACCGGCTTGATGAACACGCCGGCGAATTCAACGGCGAACACGATCGGCACGACCAGCCAGAGGCCCTTGGGGCCCTTCGCGAGGCCGCAGGTGAGGTGATCGAGCCAACCCAGGAATCCGAGCTCGCGGAACGAGTGGATCTGGATCGCGACGAACGCACACAGCGCGAGCACCGCGGTGGTGTTGATGTTCGCGGTGGCGGTGCCGCCGAAGGCCGGCAGGTAGTCGTCCTTGCCGACGAAGTGGTGCAGGAAGTGGTGCAGGTCCTGCATCGGAATCATCCCGAGCAGGTTGAGCGTCAGGATGAAGAAGAAGGTCGTGAACAGGAACGGCGTCCAACGACGGGTCTGCTTCTCGCCGAGGATCGGCTGGATCATCTCGTCGCGAAGGTAGAGGAACATCACCTCGATGATCTGGGCGAGCCGGCCCTTGGTGACGTACCGATCGTTTCCTTCCGAATCGCCGCCGGTTCGAATCCGCTTCGAAGCGAGGACCATGCCGGCCAGCAGCAGAATGCCGCCGGTGATGAGCATGATCATGTGCGTCGAGGCGATGTTGCCGATCTCACCGACCCACTGGATCTCGCTCCAGAGCGTCTCCTGCTGGTTCACGACGTGACCAAGAGGGGAATCAGCGGCTAGAAGAAGCTTGGACAACACCGTGCTCCGACGCGACGAGGGGAAAGGAAGAACCGACGAACGACGGAGTCGAACCTCCGTGGAAGATCACCCATCCGAAGCCCGGGACCGGGTCGCCGACGACTCGTCGGCGGCGATCTGACGGAGCATCGCCCGGGCGATGAGTGGCACTTCGACCACGAGCAACGCGAGGGCACCGGCGGCGACGCCCAGAACGTAGGGCTTCTCCGGCGGATGGATCGAGGAATATAGCACAAAGGCCACGCCCGGAATCGCAAGAATGCGCGCCGTGGTGGCGGCGAGCCAGAGGGTCGGAAGGTCACCGGAACGACGGGGTTTCCAAGGTCCGATCACGAGGAGTCCCAGCCCGCCGATGCCGCCGCCGATCGCCGCGCCGAGCATCGCCCAACAGATCCCGTCCTCGTCGAGCCAGCCGACCGGACCGATCAGGGGCCAGAGTCCGATGGAGACGGCGAGGGAGATCACCCAACCGATCGCAAGTCCCTTGCAGGGAAGGGAATAGACTGGCTCGCCAGCACGATTACCGGACGTCGAAATCTGCTCCGGGTCGACCTTCATTCGTCCTTCGATCCCGATCCGGTGCCGACGTCGCGCCGTCCGGCCGCACGATCGAGCTGCCGGTTGAGCTTCAGGCCCCCGCGGATCAACTGGGAGATCCCGCTGGCGATCCCCGCCGCGGCCCCGACGATGATCCAGAAGTCGCCACCCCCGACGGCCTCGCGAATCAGCCAGCCGATGACGACGCCACCGAGCACGAACGAGGCGGTCTCCATCCCCAGGCCCGCCATTCGCCAGCCGATTCGGGTCTCGAGTTCGTCGCCACCACGTTTTCCGGAGGTTCCATTCATCGGGCCCGGAGCCTATCAGCCTTCGGCCCCACCATGCGGATTCGTGCCTTCCGCTCGCCCTGCGTCGGGCGGGTTCGTACACTCCTCTCCGATGACCTCTGAAGACCACATCGTCGACGTGACCCCGAAGAAGCTCTCGACCGCGGAACGACTGTTCCTGCCCGAGATCTTCCGTGGGCTCGGCACCACGCTGCGCCACGCGTTCAAGAACGTCGGTCGCGACGGCAAGAACAAGGACACCATCTGGGTCGTCCAATACCCCGAAGAGAAGCGCGACCAGCGACCGGTCGAGGAGGGCGGCCAGTTCCGCGACTACTTCCGCGGGGTCCATCGGCTCAACAAGGACGACGACGATCGGGTTCGCTGCGTGGCCTGCTTCATGTGCGCTACCGCCTGCCCCGCCAACTGCATCCACATCGTCGCCGAGGAGAGCCCCTGGGACGATCGCGAGAAGTATCCCAAGCAGTTCGACATCGACGAACTGCGTTGCATCTACTGCGGCATGTGCGAAGAGGCCTGCCCGGTCGACGCGATCGAACTGACGCCGAGGTACGAGATCACCGGGCTCACCCGCCAGGAGATGATCTTCGACAAGACGAAGCTGCTCGAGGTCTACGACCAGACCATCGAGGACAAGCCCATGTGACGCCGGACGGCGGCGAGAATCCGCCGCCGCTCAGCCCCGGTTCCAGAATCGCCGCGTGAAGAGGGCGATCACCACGAACAACTCGAGCCTGCCCAGGAGCATCAGGGCGATGAGCACGGACTTGCTCGCCGGCGTGAGCCATGAGTAGTGGTCGTCGGAGCCCACCCTTCCGAAGGCCGGGCCCACGTTCGCGAGGCAGCTCGCGGCGGCGCTCGAGGCGGTGGTGAGGTCGATGCCGTCGGCGCCCTCGAAGATCTTCAGGAGCCCGGTGCCCGCCGCCGCGAGGACGAGGGTGAACAGCACCAGCACGATCGCCGAGACGCGGACGTCCGGCGAGATGATGTTTCGTCCGACCTTCAACGGCCGAACCACGTCGGGGCGGAATTCCCGCTCGACCTCCCGCAGCATCAGCTTTCCGGCGATCCAGACCCGGATCAGCTTGATCCCGCCCGAAGTCGATCCCGCCATCGCGCCGACGAGGAAGATCGAAAGGAGGCAGACGATCGCGATCGCCGGCCAGTCCTCGTACACCGAGGTGGCGAATCCCGAGGTCGTCAGGATGCTCACCACCGTGAACACGCCGTAGCGCAGCGAGTTGAGCACGGTCGGCTCGACCGTCGTCCCACCGACCACCGCGATCCGATAGTCCGGGTCCTGCCAGCCGTGCGTCCAGAGTGCGAGGCTGCAGGCGATCGAGACGAGCACGAGCAGCCCGAGGAACAGTCGAAGCTCCGAACTGCGTCGGATCAGGTCGAAACGCCCGCGAAACCCGAGGAAGTAGAGCGAGAAACTGATTCCACTCAGGGTCATGAAGGTCATCATCACCACCTCCACCGCGACGGAGTCGAACGCGGCGACGCTGGCGTTCCGGGTGGAGAACCCTCCGGTGGCCACCGACGTGAAGGTGTGGCAGATCGCATCGAAGACCGACAGACCGCACAACAGCAGGATCGGGAACTCCAGGAGCGTGAATCCGAGATAGACGAGCAGGATGACCCGGGCCGTCTCCCGAGCGTGGGGCCGAAGACCTTCCGGCGTGGGCCCCGTCGACTCGGTGAGGTACATCTTCTTCCCTCCCGTGCCGAGCGACGGCAGGATCGCGACGAAGATCACGATCACCCCGAGTCCGCCGATCCACTGGATCGCCGAACGCCAGAGGAGGATGCTCCGCGGGAGCGCCTCGATGTCGGTGAGGATCGTCGCCCCGCACGTGGTCAATCCACTCATCGCCTCGAAGAACGGATCCACCACGCCGTCGAGCATCCCGGCCTGCGGCAGCGAGCAGTACATCGACCACCCCGCGAACGGGATCGCGGAGACGATGGCCCCGATCACCCACGACGCGACCACCAGCAGGCACGCCTCCCGGCGACCGATCTCCTTGACCGTGCCACGAAACGCGAACATCGTCCCGATACCGAGGAGACCGGCGATTCCCGCCGCGGTGAGAAACGCACCCACCGCCGCCTTCTCGGCCTCGTCACCGCCCGCGAGGTAGATGCCCGCCACCCCCGCGTGCAGCAGAAGCAGTCCCGCCAGCAGGAGCATCAGCAGACCGAGCTGTCGGAACACCATCGGGAAGTTCATCCCGATTCGATCCCGGGATCGCGGCTCGTGTCAACGCGCATCGAAGATCTCCTGGAGCCGTTCCGCATGCTTCGTCCGACCGAGGACGAGCACCTCGTCCCCCGCCATCACCTCGTCGTCCGCATGCGGCACGCGGGTGTTCTCCCCACGCTGCACCGCGATGATCGACCAGTCCGGGGTCAGCTTGATGGTCCGGAGCCGCTGGCCCGCGATCTCGCAGTTCGGGCCGACCCGGACCCGGAAGACCGAGACGCTCCCGTCCGCGAGCTTGGAGATCGTCCGCACCGGCCGTTCGTCCAGGGCCTCCTCGATCTGCTTCGCCGCGACCGTGCGCGGGCTGTACGCCCGGTCGAGTCCGATCGCGTAGACGGAGTCGAGATACGTCGATCGCTGGACGATGACGGTCACCGAATCGACCCCGCGCAGCTTCGCCAGGACGCCCGCGATGATGTTGTCCTCGTCGTCGTCCCGCAGGGCCACGAAGTGATCCGCGTCCTGGATCCGCTCCTCCGCGAAGACGGTGGCGTCGTTCACGTCGCTCGCGATCACCGTCACCCACTCGAGATCCACCGCAAGCTGCTCCGCCCGTTCGCGGTCCTGCTCGAAGACGCGGATCGAGAACGCCCTTCCCCGAAGGGCGCGACAGACCCACTTCGTCATCGGCGTCGCGCCCTGCAGCACGATCGATCGACGCGACTTCGGATGCTCCCGGAACATCTTGCGGGCCGTGTCGTAGATCGGCGCATCCGCGACGAGCACCACCAGGTCCCCCGCCGCGACCGTGGAGGACGAATCCGGGACGTCGACGACGCCGTCGCGGATGATCGCGGCGACGCGGGCACCGGCCGGCAGGCCGAGGCCGGAAAGCGGGCGACCCGCGGCCGAGCACCCTTCCGCGACCTCGAACTGCTGCATCTCCACCTGCCCTCGGGCAAACGCCTCGACCGCGAGGGCCGCCGGGTTGCGAAGGTTCTGGGCGATCGCCAGCGCGGTGCTGTACTCGGGGCAGATCAGGTGGTCGATCCCGAGCATCTCGCCGTAGTCGTGACCGCGTCGGTCCGCGAAGTTGAAGTCGTGGACCCGTGCCACCACCTTCCGGGCCCCGCATCGCTTGGCGATCGACGCGGTGAGCAGGTTGACCTCGTCGACGTTCGTCGCCGCGACCACCATGTCGGCATCCGGGGCGCCGGCGTCGGCGAGCACGTCGGCGCGAGCACAGTTGCCCGCCACGGTCCGGGCGTCGATGGTGTCGCCGATTCGGCGAAGCAGATCGGGATCGCGGTCGATGACCGTGACGGCGTGGTTCGCACGGACGAGCACCTCCGCCGCGTGGCTCCCCACCTCTCCCGCTCCGCAGATGACGATCCGCATGGCGTCGCTCCGACGTGGTCCGGGCCGGAACGATCCGACCCCTGCGGCGCGAGTGTACCCCTCCGGCGGTCACGCCGGGTGCCGCACCGAACCGGATCAGCCCTTCACGGCCACCGGAGCGGCGGGCACGTTGGCGAGCATTCGCTCCAGCGCCGTCCGCGCATGGGCCGCCGCCTCC
>JAACEA010000100.1 GCA_009936695.1 Planctomycetia bacterium | reverse complement strand
TTCGTCTACATGAGCGTCGGCTCCGCCGGGATCGTCTATCCGACGCATCCGAACCTCCTGCACCCCGACGCGTGGACCCACGCCCAGATGCGGCAGTGGCGGGGGCTCGAGATGACCGAATTCGAGTGGTTCCACTGGTGGCCGTTCAACCTGTTGATGATCCTGCTCTGCGTGAACATGACGGTCACCACCCTGCGGCGGATCCCCTTCAACACGATCAACCTCGGGGTCTGGATGATCCACACCGGGATCATCACGCTCTCCCTCGCGAGCGTCTACTACTTCGCGACGAAGATCGAGGGCGACGCACCCGTCGCCCGCCGCGCGATCACCATCGCCCTCGTGGACAACGGCGACGGCGGAGGCGTGCTCGACCGGACGAAGATCCTGGCGATGCCGGGGAACGTGGCGACGGTGGGGGTGGGCGATGACACCTACGACATCAGTGTCCAGAGCATCGATCCGTCCTGGGAACTGCTCTCGGGCGACGACGCCGGCGAGCGGGCGTTCAGCGTCAACCTGCTCGTCCAGCGCGGAGACGGCGAACGGTTCATCCGCCAGACGATCGCGGGCTACCCCGAGTACACCGAGGATCTCGTCTTCTCCGACGATCCGCAGCAGCCGTTCCAGCGGAACGTCAAGTTGAACGGGGAGCGACTGTTCGATCCGGATCTTCTCGTCGGACTCGAGTTCGCGCCGACCGACCACCTCTTCCTCGCGAACAACCTTTCCAAGAGCTGGGCCCTCTATCTCCGGGAGGTCGGGAGCAAGGACTGGGTGGAGCGGCCGATCGACGGGGGCTTCCTCTACAACGACTACGTCGCGGATCGAGACTGGGTCTGGACCGAATCCACGATGGATCCGGTGCCGATCGATCCCATCGACGTCTCGATTCCCGCGGTCTCCACGGATGATCCGGCGCCGGATCTCGTCTTCTCCGCGACGGGGTACCTCCGATACGCGGTCATGCGGTCTCGCGCCACCCGGGGCGGACCCGACGCCCCGCTCAATCCGACCGCCTGGGTGAGGATCAGCGCACCGTCGATGGACCGGTCCACCGACTACGTGCTCGAGGCGTTCGATCCGGAGCGGAGCGCCGCCGACGGCGGGCTGATGGTGTTTCGCGCCCTCGAATCCGAAGCGGACCTCGAGGAGGTCGACTCGAACCCCACGCTTCGGGTCGAGATCCCGGAAATCGGCTTCATGGTCGAACGACCGATCTCCGAGATCTTCTCGGGCGAGGCGGATCCGGTCATCAACCGCATCGGCGAGACCGGATACGGCTACCGGGTGCTCGGAATCCAGGACGATCTCGCGATCGGAAGCGAGACGGTCTCGGTCGCGATCATCGAGCTCACCACGCCGAAGGGGATCTTTCGCCGCTGGGTGTTCGACGATCCGATGCTCACCCGCGACGTGATCGACGGGGCGCCGATGGATCGCGGTGAGAATCACGCCGGCCCGATCGTCGGAGACGACTCGATCCAGATGTACTACCGACCGGGTACCGGCGGGGCCCTGCTGACGCTGCTCGCGGGTCCCGAGCCGGGACGGCTCCGGCTCGCCAGCACCATCGGGGTCGACCAGCCCGAGATGTTCGAGATCACGCCGGGCACGGTGGTCCCGATCCCCGGCGGTCTTGAACTCGAGGTCACGCGGTACGAACCGCGCGCGGTGTTCGAACGAAAGCCCTTCATCGTGCCGCCGACGCAGCGGGTGAAGGACGCCAAGGAGTTCTTCGCGCGGCTCCGGCTCGGGGTTCCGGGAGCCAGTGAGTCGCCGTGGCTGCGGTACCACGCGTATCCCTTCGACGGCCCGGAATGGGTCCTTCGCCGACATGTCTACGAACCGGACGTGATCCGACTCGCGGATGGACGACTGATCGAAGTGCTCTTCAGCCGCCGCCGGATCGAGCTTCCCACCGAGGTCTCGCTCGAGGAGTTCATCCTCACCTCGCACATCGGGGACTTCGACGGGGACTCCTCGAACATCCGGAACTACACCAGCATGCTGCGCTTCCGGGAGCCGGGCGAGACCACGTGGAGCGAGCCGAG
>JAACEA010000584.1 GCA_009936695.1 Planctomycetia bacterium | reverse complement strand
CCTCCGAATCCGGCGAATCGCCTCGGCGGAAATCGTGAGGCCCGTTGGATTGTTCGGCGTGACGAGGGCGACGACGGCGGCGCCCCGGCCGGATTCGATGACCGCCTCGATCGGAAATCGACCTTTCATCCATGCCACCCGATCCACGCTCCCTCCACACTGGGCGGCGAAACGCTCGAACATCGGAAACGTCGGATCGAGGAGGGTGATGCGATCGCCGGAAGCGAGTGCGTCGCGGCAGATCCGATCGATGGCGTCGTCGGCACCCGCGGTGACCAGGACGCGGTCCGGATCGATGCCGGACCGCGACGCGATCACGGACTCGAGGGAACGACGGTCGGGATACCTCGCAAGATCGATGCGGGACGCACCGAGCACGTCGGGTCCGGGGCAGTCGTCGGTCGAAGAACACTCGTTCGCGTCGAGGCGAAGGTCGATCGGACGTCCCGCCGCGTCGCGATCGGGTTCGATCGCGGAGGCGGATCGCATCGTTGCGGCGACCGGCCTGATGGGTGTCGAGATGGTCATCGGATCACCTGCCTGGGTTCGCTGATGACCAGATCCGTTCCACCGGCTTCCCGGAGATCCAGCACGAGGGTGGCGATATCGGCACGTGGAACCGCGGAACGCACCGCGAATCCTCCACCCGCAAGTTGTGAAACGGTCGGCCTTCGCATGCAGGGAAGGACCTCGAGCACCGCATCGAGACGGTCCTCCTCGACGTTCAACTCGACGAGGAGCCGGCTTCGAGCTTCAAGAACCGATTCGATCAGACTCGAAACACGATCGATCAGACGACGTCGATCCGGATCCTCGGCGGCTTCGCGACTGGCGTAGAGGCGGGTCGAGGATTCCATGACGACGTCCACGACCCGCAGGCCGTTTGCTTCGAGGGTGGCGCCGGTCTGGACGACATCGACGACGACGTCCGCGTCTTCCGGAGGAAGCACTTCGGTGGTGCCCCAGCTTCGGACGGGGACGATCCGGAGCCCGCGATCACGGGCCCAGGCCGCCGCGAGGTTGGGCATCTCGCTGGCGACCCGGATCACGCCGGCGCCTTCGAGATCGAACCCGTCCGGTGCGGCGGTCACGATTCGGACCGGATCGAGACCGGTGTCGAGAATCTCGACGAGGTCGTCGCCGGCTTCCCGAACCCAGTCCGCGCCGACGAATCCAAGATCCCTCGACCCGTTCGAAAGCATCGAAACGATGGCGGGGGGCTTCATCAGCTTCGCGGCGACGCCCCGGATTCCCTCGATGCGGGGTCGATATCCCCGACTCGTGGGACGCACTCGGAGGCCGGCATCCGCGAGCAGCGATTCGACCCCTCCCTGCATCCGACCCTTGGGGAGGCAGAGCCGAAGTCGGGTATCGGCTTCAGGTGAGTCGGCCGATCTCGGCCTGGAGGAGGAATCGATCGCAGAGGTGCGACGGGGTGTGAAGGTGGACATGTGAATTCCCGGAAGTGGCCTGCGAAAGGCTCGGCTTCGTCGGGGTCACCATGCGACCACCTGAAGAACGACGCCGGCCTCGAAGGGCCGGCGTCGATGATCGTCCTGCGTCACGCTGGTTCGATCCGTGTCACCGTCCCGTGGGCGAACCATGGGCATGCGAATGCTCGTGGACGAGCGGTGCATGAAGACGGTGATGGATGGTTTGAACTGGCATGGGCAGAAGTATTGAGGAGGTCCTGCAGGTTCGTCAACCGACGGGGACGGATTCGGACACATTCGGAGATTCTTCCGAACGGCTCGCCTCGACCACGGGGGCGGGCTCCACGATTCCGTCCGGACTCGAGTCCGGGTCGACGCCCTTCGAAGCCTTCGAGACCAGGAACATCGCGAGGGTCGAGATGATCACCACCCCGATCAGGTTGAGCACGAAACCCTCCCGGACCATCCGATCGATGGGGACGTCCTCCGTCCCGTAGACCGCGGCGTTCGGGGCGGTCGCCACCGGAAGCATGAAGGCGCAGCTGGCACTCATCGCGGCGGGGGCCATGAGAATCACCGGATCGACCTCGAGGGCGAGCGCGGTCGCACCGAGAATCGGCATCAGCAGCGCCGTCAACGCGGTGTTGCTGGTGATCTCGGTCAGGAAGGTGGTGAGCAGGCACACGACCAGCACCATCAGCGGAATCGGAACGTTCTTCATGCCACCGAGGTTTCCCGCGATCACCTCGCTCAGCCCGGTCGACTTGAACGCCTGGGCCAGCGCGATGCCGCCCCCGAAGAGCAGGAGCACGCCCCATGGAATCGTCTTCGCATGCTCCCAGTCGAGGAGTCGACCTCCATCCCCGTCGGGAAACGCGAACAGGAGCACCACGACCAGCGCCGCCACCGTCGCGGACCCGGACACCCGGGCATCGAGCGCGCCACCGGTCGCCAGGCCCAGCAGGCCGGTCCAGCCCCCACCCTTCTCCCAGCCGATTCCGTCGAACCACTCGATGGGGAGTGCGGGGTACTTCTGGAAGATCCAGAGTCCGGCGGCGATCGCGAACATCACGATCACGCGACGCTGGCCGCGGCTCCAGGGTTCGCCCTCCGGCAGGTCGAAGGTCTCGTTTCCGCGGAGTCCTCGCGTCAGCCACCACCACGCGATCGGCACGAAGACCACCACGACCGGGACGCCCGCCTTCATCCACTCGAGGAACCCGTAGGACCCGTCTCGAACCCCCAGCTTGTCGAACGCCCCCATGAAGATGATGTTCGGAGGCGTGCCGATCGGCGTGCCGATGCCGCCGATGTTCGCCGCGTAGGCGATCCCGAGCAGGAGCGGAATGCCCATCTTCCGATCACTGGATCCCGCGATCACCGCGAGCGCGACCGGGAGCATCATCAGGGTCGTCGCCGTGTTCGATATCCACATCGACAGCGCCGCGGTCGCCACCATGAAGCCGAGCACCACGCTCCGCCCACCGTGGCCACCGAGTCGCGCGACGCCCTTGACCACCCCGAGCGCGACCTTCCGATGCGTGCCCGTGCTCTCCATCGCGCGACTCAGCATGAACCCGCCCATCAACAGCAGGATCAGACTGTCGCCGTAGGCGTTCGCAGTCGACTTGTGGTCCAGCAGGCCCAGAATCGGAAGGAATGCGAGGGGGATCAGACTCGTCGCCGGCACCGGAACCGGCTCGGTCACCCACCAGATCGCGCACCAGAGCGTCACGCCCGCGAGCATCGAGTCGTCGAGCTCGAGGCCGCTCGCCCGAAGCACGAACGCGAATGCGAAGGCGAGGATGGGGCCCGCGGGCAGCGCGATCCGCTTCACCATGGAAGCCGACCTCCTCGGTTCTTCAACGGACTCCATGTCTTGCTCCGGAGTGATTCGACGTCTCTCGCGGGGACGAATCGAGTGCGGCACGAAGCACCGGCTCGAACGCATCCGCCTGCCGTGCGAATCCCAGGTCGTTCGGATGCGATGAATCCACCGTGCCCTCGCCGTCGCCGCCGAGGAGCGCGTCGCCTTCGAGATAGAAGAGCCGATCGAACCCCTCCGCCACGAGGGTCGCATGAGCCGTTCGCAGCGCGGATCGACTCTCGCGATTGCGACGAGCCTTCGCCGGATTGAAGATCGCGTCCGCGTAGGTCCGATCCTCCACCAGCACGATCGGAACCATCGGTCGGAGCGATCGAAGTCTTCGTACGAACGGCGCGGCCCTCGCCGCGACCTTCTTTCCGTCGAGGTTCGGCAGGCAATCGATGATGTAGACCGAGGCATCGATCTCCGCCATCAGATCGGCCATCTCCGGATCGAGCGTGCCGCTTCCGCTGAATCCGAGATTCACCACCGGTAGGTCGATGCGTCGACCGAGAATCGCGACATGGGCCATGCCCGGCCGCGACGCGCATGCACCATGGGTGATGGACGTTCCGTAGAAGACCATCGGCCGAACACGTTCCACCGCGGGCTCGATGGAGGCATCCGCGGCGATGCCGATCTCGATCGATTCGACGCCGTTGTAGAGCGGGAGGTAGACGAGCCACTCCCGCGAAGCCGCGGGGAGACCGGAGACCAGCGTCCGCTCGTTCTCCCTCGCGGTCGGCCGGCCGTTGGCGACCCAACGCCAGATCGCACCCTCGGGCCGGTCCATTCGCACGTAGAGATCGACGCCGCTCACCCCGGTCGCCGGCATGTGGGGCATCGCGAGGCGATCGTTCATGAGCCGCCAACGGGCCGCGATCGTGGAGGAATCCGACACGAACCGAATCGCGATCCCCGCCGAGTGCCGCGAGTTGCCCCAGACCGGCGGTCGGACGACCGACTCCGCCTTCGCCGGGAGTCGATCCCATGGCGACGCGCGGACGTCGAAGGCGCGTCCCTCGACGGTCAGCGAATCACCATCGACCCACCGCAGGTCGCCGGCGAACACCGACGTCGTCATGCAGAGGAACAGCCAGAGAAGGACCGGAACTTCGCATTGGATTCTCATGGGTCGAATGCTCCGAAGGGACGTCGGGCGATGATAAGGTGGCTGGATGTTCTGGACCAATCACGCCGCCCGCCTCATCCTGCTTGCATTGGTGGTCATCTCGACTCGCACCGTCTTCGCGGACGACGGGTTCGAGGTGGATAGTGATGACGAGATCTGGTGCGAAATCGAAGCGCTTCGGACCGAGATCCGTCACCTCCGTGGTCGGCAGGTCGATGATGGTCTCGACGCGACGCGGCGGGTGGAGGTTCGGCGGGTGATCGACGACGCGCTCGCCGACGCCGACATGCGGACCAATCGAGCCGGCCGCCCCTGGAACGAGATCGCTTCGGCGGACGGTGACTTCACCCTCCAGGCCGACGTGATCATGCAGTACGACTGGGTCCTCAATTCGACCCGGTCCGAACCGACCCGCTACGGATTCAGCCTCGACACCCTCTGGCTCTCCCTTGGCGGGACGATGTTCGGTCCGGACTGGTCGTACGCCGTCTGTGCGGCGGTGGGTTCGAACGGGGCGTTCAATCCCGAATACGCCTACGCGCAGTACCAGTTCGATGATGGTCTGTTCGTGCAGGCGGGGATCCTCTCGGAGTACTTCTCGATCGAGCAGGCGATCAACCCGAACGAACAACTCGGGACGTCCCTGTCGTTCGTCGCCGGTCAGTTCGACGCCGGTCAGCCCGAGGGGATTCTCGTGGGACGCCAGTTCGAGCGATGGCGATTCTGGTCCACGCTCTCGAACGGATGGGGCCAGTCCTTCATCGATCCACTGGAGAATCAGCGGATCGGGGTCATG
Organism: Planctomycetia bacterium; assembly: GCA_009936695.1. Classification (GTDB taxonomy): domain Bacteria; phylum Planctomycetota; class Phycisphaerae; order Phycisphaerales; family SM1A02; genus UBA12014. Next base: position 2,781 of record JAACEA010000584.1, on the reverse strand, counting down.
GCTCGCGTCGAGTTCAAGCCGTTCGGGGACTGGAACTCGTTGTACATGTTCAATCCGTATCCCGGCCTCGTCGACCGCGGTCTGCTGGTGGGATTCGGTGGTTCATTCGACTGGGGGGACTATGCCACCGGAACCGGCCGGGCGGTCTCCGGCGACGCGACGCGGGCGACGGCCGACATCTCTTGGCAGCAGAGCGGAATCGGCCTCATGGCCTCCGCCTACTACCAGGACGAGCCCGTGTCTCAGGCCGATGGTGGTCGCCGGTGGGCCGCCGTCGCACAAGGAGCGTTCTTTCCGGTCTCCACCTGGGACGTGTACGCCCGCGGCGAATGGGGTGCCGTCGAGAACGGATCGAGATCCGACTTCGCGATGGCGACGATCGGCGCCAGTTGGATCCCGGCGGGGGATTCGCGACTCAAGGTCGTCTTCGAAGTCGTCAGATCGTGGGGTGCCACCGCGGATTGGAGCGTCGATGGAGACATCGGCATCCTCGCGACCGATGGCGATCAGACGGTCTTCAGGACCCAGCTTCAGTTCGCCTTCTGAACGGACTGATCACCGGCGCTCGAACGAGCATCCAGGAACTCACGGAACTCCTGGAGCAGTTCGTAGTTGGTCGGGTTGTCGGGAAGGAACCACTCGGTCCCGCTCTCGACGAACGTCGAGACCACGTTCCCCAGGATCACCACGCTGAACACCACGCTGGTGATCCGGGACCAGGCGCCCGAACGACCCGGACGGCTTCCGACCACCATCAACGAACCACTCGCGAGGGTCAGGCCGCTCACCAGCAGGATCACGAGGAAGACGACGAACGCCCAGGTGTAGAGGTGAAGCCCGAAGACCGCACCGCCGTATCCGGGATCGCCGGGGAGAATGTGGAGCAACGTCTGCCGCCCGCTTATCGCGAGACCGAGGACCGACGCGAGAATCGACATTCCGAAACCCGTCGAGAAGTCGGAGGTGGCATCGGACCCGACGACGGAAGTCCGCCGGATGATGAACATCGGACCCATCGCCGCGAGGAGCATCGCCATCCGCTGCAGCAGGCAGAGCGGGCAGGGGAGTTCGCTGCCGAGCAACTGGACGAGGAACGCACCGATCACCACGCCGCAAACACCCAGGACCCAGATGTGCAGGAGGAAGAACGAGATTCGATCCAATCGGGTCCTGCCGTTCATCGAATCGACCCTCCGTCGTCAGGTGGCTCAGAAACTGAGACCGAGACGATCCGTGGCGTGATGCAGAAAGAGGAGCGTCACGAGAATCATCGAGATCGTGAAGAGGATCAGCGACGATCGACGGTGCTCGCGATGCAGCGTCACGTACGTGCCGAAGAGGAGTATGAAGATGAAAGCGGCCACCATCGTCGGGACTCCCTGGCAGGTGCGTCGACGTCGTCCGATCAGGATGATATCCGGCCCGGGAGCACCGGTGGCATCGGACATTCGATCGCGGCCGCAAGGGCTCGAAGAAGCTCGATCTCGGCCAGCGTTCCATGACCATCGGCACAGACCGTGTCGACCGCGGCGTCGAGAAGCACGGCACGATCCCGCCAACGAAGCCGTCGAAGTCGATCGAGCGCTCGATCGAGCTCCATCACCGAGCAATCCGCGCGGGAGGGGAGATCCACGTCACCGATCCTCGCCAGTCGCGCACCCGCTCGGAACGCATGGAGCGCCTGGTCCTCGTTTCGCGCACCGCTCCAGGCGAGCATCGCGAGCACCACGCGAACGGAATCCTCGAGCAGCGCGATCGAACGATTCGGTCGGACCGATCCGCCGGCCGAACGGTTCGCTCCCTTTGTGAGATGATCCCGGAGTATCCGACCGAGAAGCCACTCGAATCGATCGAGCCGACCATCGGCCTCCTGCATCGAACGAATCGAATTCATGAATCCCGGACGATCCTCGGCGGGCATCCGACTCAGTGCGGGCATGGAGAGATCGAGCAGGACCAGACGGAGTTCCGGGTTCCTTCCGATGGCGGCACCGACCGTTCCCCGAAGGCGACGAACCTCGTCGATCGTGAGCGGGTCGAGATTCTCCGAGAGCGCCGCGGCCTGCGCGGATCGGACCTCGGGCTCATCGTCGACGAGCAGAAGGAGACAGACCGCCTTCGCACCGATCGTGTCGTGCATCGCGCTGCGCACCGGATCAGGGATCGACCCGATGAGTGTTCTTGCGTAGGCGAGGTTATCCGCGTCGGGATCACCGAGCCGGGCGATGCTCCCACGGACCTGTTCCGCACCACGAACCTCGCGGCTCTCCGGAGCCTCCATGGTGTCTCTCGGCATCGGGACTGCGCTCGCCGCGAAGCCCGCGGCGTTCGCCGGAGGTGGAGGAGGGGCCGATCCTCCCTGTCGTTCGTCCATGGCCTGCTGGATCTCCTCCTGCGGCCGGTTCTCGATCCGCGCGATCCGATCCGCGAGCGGTGGATGGGTCGCGAACGCGGTCGACAGCGCGGAGGTGAAGAAGAAGTGCTGGAACTCGCTTGCCGCGGACTGGTTCAGATCGTTCCGCGGAAACCCGCCGATGCGACGAAGCGCCCCGGCGATGCCGGAGGGATTCCGCGTGTAGTCGACCGCCGCGGCGTCCGCGAGGTATTCACGTTGTCGACTGACCGCGGCCTGGATCAGGCGCGCCGCAAGCGTCCCGAGCGAACCGATCGCCATGAGTGCGAGGCCACCGACGATGACCGCGAGACCGAGGGCCGGGCCCGGGTTGTTCTTCCCGCCGCCCGAACGTGCGAGCACGGGTCCGATGAACCGGAAGCAGATGT
>JAACEA010000583.1 GCA_009936695.1 Planctomycetia bacterium | reverse complement strand
GGATCACCATCGTGCTCAGCGGGCTCGTGGTCGCGGCGGTCGCCGCGACCGGGAACGCCGAGGCGGGATTGACGATCCTTCACTGGTCGATTCCGTTCCCCTTCGTCTCCACCAACTTCATCCCCCGCGCGGATTTCTACAAGTTCACGTTCGCCCAGCTCGGCGTCGGGTACTGGCTCGCGTGGATCGCGACGATCATTGGGCTGGTCTCCACCGCGAGCATCTTCCCCGACTTCGTCGATCGCGGTTCGATCGATCTCATGCTCTCGAAGCCCATCGGGCGGGCTCGACTCTTCTTCACGAAGTTCCTCACCGGGCTCATGTTCGCGGGTCTCCAGGTGACGGTGTTCACGCTGGCCTCGTTACTCGTGATCGGACTTCGCGGTGGTGACTGGGAACCCTGGATCTTCATCGCCGTGCCGCTGGTGCTGGTCTTCTATTCCTATCTCTTCGCGGTGCAGGCGGCGATCGGACTCGTCACCGGTTCGGTCATCGCCTCGGTGATCGGGGTGTTCCTGTTCTGGTTCGTGGTCTCGCTGGTGCAGACCGGCGACGCCGTCACGCTCGCCTGGCGGATCACCAACGAGATCACCTCCGACCGGAAGGTGTCCAGAGTCGAGCGGCAGGAATCGAGAATCGCGGAACTCTCCACCCGACTGGTCGATGTTCGACTCGCGGCGGACGGCGGGGACGCGGATGCCGCCGGGCAGCTGCCGGAACTGGAGCTCGAACTGGTCGACAGGGAGGAGCGGCTCGAGACGAGCACGTTCGAACTCGCGGAGGAGTTGGAGACGCTCGAGCAGAGCCGCTCGATCAACGGCTGGTTCCATCTCGCCAACACCTGCCTGCCGAAGACGAGCGAGACCATCGACCTGCTGGAGCGGCTGCTGGAGGACCACGCGGGCCTCATGCGTCCGGTGCCCCCTTCGGACGACACGGTCCGGCAGTTCGGGGAGTTGGTCGGTCGGGGCGAGTTTCAGGAGCGGTTCGATGCCGAGCTCGACGCTTCCCATGGGCCGTTCTGGATTCTCGGCACGAGCCTCGGCTTCGAGGCGCTGGTGCTCGGTTTCGCGGTCTGGCGATTCCGGCGCCGTGATTTCTGATTCCCGGCATCGTCGCCGGACTCAGGCGTCGCGGTCGAGTTCACGCCCGCGTCGGGTGGCGGCGGCGATCGACTGCCGCACCGCGTGATCGAAGCCGTGGTCGTCCATCGCGGCCTGACCGGCGGCGGTGGTGCCGCCCTTGCTGGTCACCGCCTTTCGAAGCGCGCCGGCGTCCTGATCCGATCGATCGAGAAGATGGGCGGCGCCGAGGAGCGTGCCGTGCACGAGCGTCGTCGCGGTCTCCCGTGGAATGCCGTGTTCCACCGCGGCATCGATCCAGGCCTCGACGAGGCGGAAGACCCATGCGGGCCCGGAGCCGCTGGTCGCGGTGACCGCGAACATCAGGTCTTCCTCGACGTCGACGACGGTGCCGACCGACTCGAACAGCGACCTCGCGAACGCCCGGTCGGCGGCGGGCACGTCGCTGGTGGTGGAGATCGCGGTCACGCCATGGCCGATCGACGCCGGGGTGTTGGGCATCGCGCGGATCACCCGGGTGCCCGGACCCAGGGCGTCCGCGATCCGATCGCTGTGCAGGCCGGCCATCACGCTGATCACGGTCCGCTGGCCCTGCTGGGCGGCGAGTTGCGGGGCGATCTCCGGGAAGACCTGCGGCTTGACCGCCAGCAGGATGCACGGAACGCCCTCAAGGTCGTCGATCGACCCGATCCGGCACCCGCGATCACGGAAGGCGTCGAGGTGGTCGGAGGCGGGATCGACGACGAGGACGGTGGAGGGATCGACGACACCACCCCCGAGGGCTCCATCGAGGATCGCCGAACCCATGTTCCCCAAGCCGAGGATCGCCAACCGGATGTCGGCGTTCGAGTCGTTCCTGGTGGTCATGTCCGGAGTCTCGCAGGTCCGGCGTTGTTTCGCGACAGGGTGACTTCGTATACTCGTCCTCCATGCCGACCGCAGGTTACAGCCCCAACTACGAACTCGATTTCGAGTCCTCCGTCCTGGAGATCGATCGCCAGATCGATGCCCTCGAGGCGAAGCCGGACGCAGACCGCTTCGAACGGGAGATCTCCTCGCTTCGGGGGACCCGCGACGAGCTGCTTCGCAAGATCTACGGCGATCTCACGCCGTGGCAGACGGTCCGGGTGGCCCGACATCCCCTGCGTCCGCATTCCGACGACTACATCCGTTTGATGTGCCGCGACTACTGCGAACTCCACGGCGATCGGCACTTCGGCGACGATCCGGCGATCACCTGTGGATTCGGCCGGATCGGCTCCCGCAAGGTGATGATCGTGGGGCATCGCAAGGGGCACGAGACCGCCGAGAAGATCAAGTGTCACTTCGGCTGTGCGCATCCCGAGGGGTACCGGAAGGCGCTCCTCAAGATGAAGCTTGCGGAGAAGTACCGGTTGCCGATCGTCACGCTGATCGATACCCCGGGAGCCTATCCGGGGGTCGGCAGCGAGCAGCGGGGGCAGGCCGAGGCCATCGCTCGAAACCTGCTCGAGATGAGCCGACTTCGCACGCCGGTGGTCTGCGTGGTCATCGGCGAAGGCGGGTCCGGCGGAGCACTCGGGATCGGGGTGGGGGATCGCGTCGCGATGTTGAGGCATTCGTGGTACTCGGTCATCAGTCCGGAGGGATGCGCGGCGATCCTGTGGAAGGAAGCGAACGAGGTCACCAACAACACGGCGGCTGAAGCGTTGAACCTCACGGCCGCGGACAATCTCAAGCATGGCCTCGTCGACGCGATCATCGAAGAGCCCGATGGCGGTGCCCATCGTGACCCGGACGCCGCGGCGAGCACCCTGCAGGCCTGGATCCTCGATCAACTCGCGGACCTGTCCCGGATCCAGCCCGACACGCTGGTCCGGCAGCGGTTCGAGAAGTTCCGAGCGATCGGCCCGGTGGTCTCGATGGAGATGCCTGATCCCGCCGAGGCGTGACGTTCGCGGCCAATCGCCATCAAATCACGACAATTCGCTGCAGAATAGCCAAGTTGCCTGGCGAGATATCCGTCAGGTGCTTGCGATGTCGGGGTGAATTCGCTACCCTTCCGCGACTTCGAGTAGGTCAAACTTTGACGAAGATCTTCGTCAAAGTTCCCTCGATCCTTTGTCGGGATGCTGCGAACGTGGCCAAGAAGAAGACCTCGACCAAGAAGGCTCCAGCCAAGAAGACGTCGAAGAAGGCTCCAGCCAAGAAGGCTCCAGCCAAGAAGGCTCCAGCCAAGAAGGCTCCAGCCAAGAAGACGTCAGCCAAGAAGACGTCGGCCAAGGGCGCCGCCTCCGCCTCCACCTCCGCCTCGGCTGGCGGCGGCACCGCCCTGCCCGGCCCTGCCGAGGCCGGGCCTCCGCCGCCAAAGGACCCGCACTCGCTCGAGTCCCTCGCCGAGTGCGCCCTCCCCGCCCCTGGACACCTCCTTGGCACCTCCTGGGCACCTCCTAGACACCTCCTAGCCTCGACACTTCCCCCTCCCGCCCCTAGTCCGCCCAGAGCGGCCCCCTGGGCACCGGCCCTCGACCCCCCCCGGGCCCCCCCCTCGACCCCCCCTTGGCCCCCCCTGCACACCGGCCCTCGACACTCCTAGGGGCACCCCCTGGACCCCTCCTTGGCACCCCCTGGACACCGGCCCTCGACACTCCGCCGGCCGGAGTAGGTCGGTCGTCAACTTCGCGGACCTCACCGCGCCAAAGGGCGGCGCGGCGGCACCGGCGCCGCCACCAGCACCGAAGGTGGCCATGGGGGCGCTCAAGGCGATGGCGTCCGCTCCGACGGCGGCGGCGTTGCGCTCGATGGGCAGAGACCGCTCTCAGCCGCGCGCCACGCCGAGCAGCTCGCTGCAATGACTCGGCTTCGGACTCGACTGTCCTAGGCGGGGACCTCTCGCAGCTGAGCGCCGACTTCGGGGCGATGGGCGGCTCGCCCGGCCGCGGGAGCGCGAGGTGCATCCCCACGCCCCTCGTCACGCCGCAGCAGGCCGTGCCGACCT
>JAACEA010000099.1 GCA_009936695.1 Planctomycetia bacterium | reverse complement strand
GGCCGCACGCCACCCCCACCACGCGACCCCGAGACTGCCCGCGAGTCCGATCGACAGCACGAGAAGTTCCGCGGGCAGCATCCAGTCCGGCGGCGGGACGCAGCAGCTCAGAATCCGATCCGGGATCCGCGCCGTCGCTCCGAGATCGTGTCCGACGCGGGTCAACGCCGCCTCCGCGGTCGGCCATCCCGTCACGAGATGGAATCCGAAATGCACGATCCACATCGCGGTCCCGAGCGGCGTCACGGCCAGCCCGATTCGGACGAGCCGTTCGGTCCACGGCACGTCGCGACCGCCCACGGACGCCAACACCAGACCGAACAATCCGACGAGGATCGCGACCAGCACGAACCCGCCTTCGACCAGCCAGCGCGGTGCCATCGCGATCCGATCCATCGCCTCGACGACCGGCGACGTCATTCCCGCCGCGTTGACGATGCCGCCGATCGCGACGACCGCGAGCAACGCCCCCACGTCGAGTCGGCGGGCCAGCCGACCGAATCCGCTGCGGACGTCGGCGACCGCGAGGTCCGCGCCCGGCACCTGCCGCACGATCCCGACGTTGTCATGAGGGCACGCCGTCACGCAGTCGAGGCAGAAGGTGCAGTCGAGGTTTCCCGATTTCTTCGGAATGAGCAGGTCGAGTCCGCATCCCGGACCACGCGGCCCGCCGACCAGACAGTCGCGGGTGGTGCAGGTCTCGCACCGGCGCGGATCGATCGCCGACACCGTCCGGGAGGACACCGTCGACGTCGCCATCTGGTACTGCCCCACCGGACAGACGTAGCGGCAGAAGGCCGATCCCTCGAAGAGGAGATCGACGCACGTCGCCGCGCCGACCAGTCCGAGCAGCAGCATCGCGGTGGCGAACGGACTGTCCCAGAGATCGAACGCCTCGTAGACCACGAGCCACGACACCACCAACCCGACCGCAAGCCATTTGGATCGGAGCCGCTGCGGCCACTTGCGGGTCGGCCGGATCCAGCGACGAAGGACGCTGCGCGGCGCGACGAGCGGGCACGCGAAGCACGCCACGTTGCCCAGCAGGATCGCGAGGAGGATCACCCCGCCCCGCCAGTGCGTCCAGGGAAGCGTGCCCGCGAGATTCATCGGCGATTCGTCGGGACCGAGGAGGCCGTCGACGGCGATGCCGATCAGCACCGCGAGCGCGACGAGTCGGAGACCGAGGCGGAACCGCGCCGATCGCAGCATCCGCCCGAGCAGCGGGGTCCGGAGCAGATCGCCGCGATCCGGACTCGCGGGAAGCACCCGCAGCGCGACCCCCGCGGAGGTGGGCGTCGCGATCGGGAGACGATCGACCCCCGATCTTCCGAGCAGCCATCGTGCGGTGATCACCATCGCCGGCACGAGGTACGCGAGGTTCCCGGGGACCCACATCAGACCGGCCGCGAGCTGCTGGTCGCGGATCGCATCGACGCCGTGGGCCGCCGAGACCGTGGCGTACCACCCGTAGACCGGCGTGCTGGCGAACGCGAGCGCCGCACTCACCACCGTGTTCACGATGTCCGCGGTGACGAGGTACGGGACCATCGCGATCCGGGGCCACGGCGATCGGACCGGGAAAGGCTCGATCACCGGGAGCCAGAACAGAAGCCCCGCACCCAGCATGGTGAGATGCTCCACCAGATGCCAGGCGGGGTCCTGGATCGCGAGTTCGTACGCGGCCGGGACGTGCCAACCCAGGGTCGCGGCGGCCATCGTCGTCCACCCGACGATGGGATGGACGAGTCTCCCCATCGCGCTTCGCACCATCGGCGACGCCAGCAGCGGACCGACGATCCCCGAACGAATCGACCGGGGAAGACCCATCAGCATCGGCATCGCCGGAGCGCCGAACCACCACAACGGCGGCACCACCAGCGCGAGGAGCATGTGCTGGATCATGTGCGCCGACAACGTGCGCTCCGCGGCCGCGTCGAGCGGCGTCGCGATCGCCGCCAGCAGCCCGATCCAGCCGAGCACGAAGGAACCGAGTCGCCATCCCGGGAAGCGCATCGCGGTCCGCGGTCCCCCGCGGCGGAGTCGGCGACGGCCGGTCACGTAGATCGAGATCGAGACCACGGCCGCCGTCGTCGTCCACGGCGCGGTGCCCACCGTCGCATCGAAGAATTCACCCGCCGGGATCATGCCGAACAACGCGAGGGACATCGTCGGGGGTCGCTCCCGTCACCTGGATTCGAGGCCCATGTACATGCGCAGCGCATGCACCATCGGCACCGGCTCGACGCGCATGTCGTCATGCGACGGCACCGCCTCGAGCCACTCGTGGCCGCCGAGCGACGCGCACGACCGCAGGAGCGCCTTCTGCAGGCCCGTGCACGAGTCGGAGGTCAGTAGGGTCTTTTGGTGACTCTGGTGCACGGGGAGAGAAAGGGCGCGCTGCGCGTGGCGACGCGGCATGGCGGCGAGAGCGAGGGCGGACGGCGCGGCGAGCCAGCGCGGCGTCTCGGTGCCGGGCGCCGCCGTGTGCTCGAAGGCGGCGCGGACCTGCGCGAGGGCGTCGTCGCAGCCGCGCATGGTGCTGCCGTCGACCGCGTCGAGCACGTCGAGCAGCGAGAAGCCGCCGGCGGCGCTCGAGAACGGCGAGGTGGCGACGGCGGCGGCGCGCTGCGGCACGAAGCGGCACTGGGCGCGCAGCGCCGCGCGCAGGCCGGCGTCGTCGAGGTCGTGGCAGTCGAGCGACTCGTCGAGCGTCACCTTGTGGAGGCGCGCGCCGCCGCCGTCGGGCTGCTCGGC
>JAACEA010000098.1 GCA_009936695.1 Planctomycetia bacterium | reverse complement strand
GCTTGGAGCGATCTCGCCCCGGTCTGCCATGATCCGAGCCCGTTCGGGCGTGCGTCGGGGCATGATGGCGATCGCGTCCGTCGCCGGCGTGTCGGTGCTCGCGGGGTGCGTGACCGCCACGACGGAAGATGGGGGGGGCGTCACCGAAATGCGTCAGCAGGAAGCGCCAGGAAGACGCAGTTCGGGCGATTCTGCGGTCGGTGCCACGACCGATTCCACGGCCGATTCCACGGTCGACGCCAAGCTCGGCTCGGCTGACGCGAAGCGCGTCGAGCTGGAACCGATCGAGGTGGTGGTCCCGGGAACGAGCGTCACGATCACGATGCAGCCGATCTCTCCCGAAGCCGGCGAATCGTTCTACGTCGCCACCACCGAGGCGACCTGGGATCTCTACGACGCGTTCATCTTCAATCTCGATACGGATGCGGGTGAGAGCACAGAGGCGTCCGACGCCGTGACCCGCCCGAGCAAGCCCTACGTCCTCGCGGATCGGGGCTACGGCCATGCTGGATATGCGTTGTTGAGTGCGAGCCCCGCGGCCGTCGAACGGTTCGTCGAGTGGCTCTCCATCAAGACCGGCCGGAAGATCAGGGTCCCGACCGAAGCCGAGATGCGACACCTGCTCGAATCGAGCGGCATCGCCGACGCGGATGCTCGGATCGCGTCCGGGTGGTTCGAGGAGAACGCCGAGTACTCCACGCATGCGGTCGGTTCGAAGCCGGTCGATGCCAACGGACTCCACGACATCTGGGGCAACTTGAGCGAATACGCCGTCGCGCCGGATGGAACCTGGGTCGTCATGGGCGGTTCGTTCATCGACCCCGTCGCCGATGTCGGCCTCGACTATCGGATCCCGTTCACCACCGACTGGAACGCCGACGATCCTCAGATTCCCAAGAGCCCGTGGTGGCTCGCCTCCAACGACTGGGTCGGTGTCCGGCTGGTCGCCGACCCCTGAGCGTCGCCGAACCATCCGTCCCCCCCGGCCCGAAGCCCCGACCTCGATTCTCGTACACCGTCAGGAGTCCATCGATGAATGATCCCAAGTCCGAAGCCAACTCCAGCGACGGCGTCGATCGCCGCGCATTCGTGAAGACCGCCGCCGCGGTCGGTGCGACCGGGCTCGCGATGCCGGTCTGGGGCGCCGCCGCCGCGAGTGACCGCATCAAGGTGGGGTTGGTCGGGTGCGGCGGCCGCGGTACCGGCGCGGCGAACCAGGCGATCAACGCGGATCCGGGCGTGATGCTCTGGGCCATGGGTGACGTCTACGAGGATCGTCTGAACAACAGCTTCAACGGCCTCAAGAATCAGCATGGAACCCGCGTCATGGTCGGGGACGAGCGTCGATTCGTGGGCTTCGACGCCATCGACAAGGTCCTGGACAGCGGGGTCGACGTGGTGATCCTCGCGACACCTCCGGGATTCCGCCCCGACCATCTCGAGAAGGCGGTCGGGGCCGGGAAGCACGTCTTCTGCGAGAAGCCCATGGCCACGGACATGCCGGGGCTTCGGAAGGTCATGGAGACGTCGAAGAAGGCGAAGGCCCAGGGGACCCAGTTGATGTCCGGCTTCTGCTGGCGTTACGCCATGCCGGAACGCGCGGTCTACGGCGAGATCAACGACGGCGCGCTCGGCGAGATCGAGTCCGTGCACTCGACCTATCACACCGGGCCGCTGGGCACCCGGGCCCGAACGCCCGACATGACCGACATGGATTTCCAGCCCCGAAACTGGCAGCACATGAACTGGCTCTCCGGCGACATCATCGTGGAGCAGGCGGTGCACAGCGTCGACAGGATGAACTGGGCGATGGGGAATCGGCCGCCGGCGAAGGCGACCGCCCTCGGCGGCCGCGGTCGCCGCGAAGGCGCGGAGCGAGGCGACATCTTCGATCACTTCGCGGTGGTCTACGAGTGGGACAACGGCGCACGCGGATTCCTCACCTGCCGTCAGGTTCCCAACTGCTCGAACGACAACACCGACTGGATCGCCGGCACCAAGGGGATCGGATTCGTGAACGGCTGGGCGCCGCGGCAGTCGAACCTCAAGTTCGCGGACGGGTCCAAGGAGTTCCGGTACAAGGGCGGAACGCCCAACATGTACCAGACCGAGCACAACGAGCTCTTCAAGGCGATCCGGGACGGCGAGGTCTTGAACGACGGCGACTGGATGACCCAGTCGGTGGCGATGGGCATCCTCGGCCGGGAGGCCGGTTACAGCGGGCGGACGATCACCTGGGACGAGATCATGAACTCCCAGAAGGAGATCGTCCCGCAGGATCCGAAGTTCGGACCGATGCCGCCGCTCGAAATCCCGCAGCCAGGCGTCTACAAGTTCAGTTGATCGACGTCTCGGACACATCGCCCCGCATCGTGCTCGAACCGACGGGAGCCACATGCTTCAGTTCACCATTCCGGTCATCGGTCTCTTCTGCATGCTTCTCGTGTCGGCCGCGTCGACGCATGCGGCCTCTGGCCCCCTCGTGAGCCCGGCGATGAAGAAGGCGGTCAAGATCGAGATGGTCCAGGAGGGGGACACCCTCGAAGAGAAGTTCCGACTGCTCCGGTCGCTGGGTTACGACGGTGTCGAGTTGCCGAGTCCCAACGCGTGGAGCGTCGAAGAGGTCGTGGCGGCGTCGAAGGCCACGGGGCTTCCGGTGCACGGCGTGGTCTGCAGCGAACACTGGAAGAGTCCACTCAACGACTCGAACCCGGAGGTGCGGGCGAAGTGCGTCGCGGCGATCCGGGAGGCGATCTCGGACGCGAAGGCCTACGGGGCCACCTCGGTGCTGGTGGTTCCGGCGGTGGTCGGAAAGAACCGCGCCTACGACGACGCCTGGCGACTGAGCCGGACCGAACTGCTCAAGGTGATCCCGGACGCCGAGGCGGCGGGAATCGACATCGCGTTCGAGAACGTCTGGAACAACTTCCTGCTGAGTCCGCGGGAGGCCGCGGAGTACGTCGACTCGTTCGAAAGCGACCGGGTCGGGTGGTATCTCGATGTCGGCAACCTCGTGGCCTACGGCTGGCCCGAACAGTGGATCCGGGTCCTCGGCCCGCGGATCATGAAGATCGACGCGAAGGAGTACAGCCGCGAGAAACTCAACAAGGAAGGACGTTGGGCCGGCTTCGACGTCCTCCTGCTCGAAGGCGACTGCGACTGGCCCGCCGTGATGACCGCCTTGCGTGAGATCGGATTCGATGGATGGATGACCGCGGAGATCGGTGGGGGCGATCGTGCCTGGCTGACCGACGTGGCGACGCGAATGGACCGGATCCGGGACTCCGCCGAGTAGGCGATCCCGGAAGGCGACGGTGGATCCACCGTCTCGAAACCCAAGATCGGAGCTCCTGCGATGAACGACCAGAATCTTGATCGACGTGACTTCGTCCGCGCCGTCGGACTCGCCGCCACCGTTCCCACGATCGTCTCCGCCGCGCCGACGATCCTGGGATCCCGGCTCGGCCGCGAGGACGTCATCAACGTCGGCCTCATCGGATGCGGAGGCCGGGGGTCCGGTGCGGCGGTCAACGCGCTCGAAGCGGGACCGGACGTGCGG
>JAACEA010000097.1 GCA_009936695.1 Planctomycetia bacterium | reverse complement strand
TCCGCCTCGTTGAGTTCACCGGCCCCCAGGATCAAGCGGGTCGACGCCACGTTGAGCACCAGCCGGAAGAGGGTCGTGGCGAGCAGCAGCGCCGGAAAGACGCTGAAGTCGAGGGGGCGTCGCATGTAGATCGTGGTCAGGAGCACGATCGCGGCCACCGCGATGTTCGCGCTGATCAGGATGTCCAGGGCGAGCGGCGGCAGGGGCACCACCAGCACCCCGATCAGACCCAGGAATCCGATCGGAACGATCAGATGCCGCTGGGCCGCGATGCGGTGGATGATGGTCGGGATTGTGAGCTGGTCGGACAGGGGACGATTCCTCGTGCGGTTCGGGGGACGGGCCGGATCAGGCGGCGCGTCCGTTCATGCGGTAGACGAAGGCGAGCACTTCCGCGACCGCCGCGTAGGCATCGGGCGGAACGTAGTCCCCGGTCTTGACGGTGCCGTGGAGCAGTCGCGCGAGCGGCTTCCGCTCCACGATGGGGATGGCGTGCGTCGCGGCGAGCTGGCGGATCCGGAGGGCGACGTGATCGACGCCGATCGCGACGACCTGCGGAGCGTGCATCGAATCCGAGTCGTAGCGGATCGCGACCGAGATGTGCTCCGGGTTGGTCACGATCACGTCGGCGGTCGGTACCGACTGGTTGATCCGCTGCATGGCGATCTGCTGGGCGAACTGCCGGCGACGATGCTTGAGCTTCGGATCGCCTTCGCTGTCCTTGTGTTCGTCGCGAACCTCCTGCTTGCTCATCCGCAGGTCCTTCGCGTGCTTCCACTTCTGGAACATGAAGTCGAGCAGGGCGAGGATCAGGAGGGCGAGGGCGACGAGAAGGGCGAGTTCGAGCATCAGGCGACCGATCAGGGCGAACCCCTGCAGCAACGAACCCTGCGGCAGCACCACCAGGACGTCGTGCATCCGCCAGGACACGAAGGCCGCGACGCCGCCGGCGATCGTCACCTTGCCGAGATCCATCGCACCCTTCACCAGCCCCTGCACGCCGAGGATCCGCTTGGCGCCGTTGATCGGATTGAGCTTGTCGAGCTTCGGTTCGATCGGCTTCGGGGAGACGAGCCAGCCGACCTGCCAGAAGTGCCCGACGTAGGCCGCGAGCCACGCCGCCAGCGAGAGCGGCGCGAGCACCGCCAGCCCGCCGATCGCGGCCATCTCCAGCGAGGTCGCCGCGCCGAGCGGGACGGGATCGCCGCTGGTCATGAGGATGAACTCGAGCATGCCCCCGAGTCGTTCGATCGACGGCGCCGCCATCACCCAGAGCAGGAGGGTGACGAAGGTCAGCAGCAGCGCCCCGGCGAGGTCGACGCTCTTGGCGATGCGCCCGTCATCCCTCGCCTTCAGGATCTTGCGCGGGGTCGCGTCTTCGGTCTTTTCGCCGAGATCCTCCGCCATGTCAGACCCCTCCCCCGGTGGGCGGGGTGGTCGCCCAGATGTGGATTCGATCGAGGACCTCGCCGATCCACGCCGCGGCGACCGCGTCGATCACCGCGAGCCCGGCGATCATGACGACCAGTCCGATCATGATCCGGAGCGGGAAGCCGAGACTCAGCACGTTCAGCTGCGGCACCGTCTTGGAGACGAAACCCATCGCGACCGTCTCGAGGAACACCACCCCGAGCAGCGGCAGCGCGACCCGCATGCCGATCTCCGTCGCCCCGAGCACCAGCCCCAGCATGATCGGCAGGGTGCGATCGCCGTCGAGGAACACGCCGGCCCCGACGTACTCGAAGCTTCGAAGCGTGGAGAGGAAGATCGCATCGAGCCCCCCCATCAGCAGGAAGGTGGAGAGCGCGAGGAAGTACAGGAGCTGCTGGACGACGTCGGACTCCTCGCCGACCGCCGGGTTGTAGAACCGGGCGAAGCCCAGCCCCATCTGCTGGCCGCTGACGATGCCGGCGGTCTGCATCGCGAGCATCGGCATCGTCGCCAGGAATCCGATGAACGCCCCGATCCCGATCTCCACCGCGGCGAGCGGGACCAGCGACCACGGCTCCATCGACACCACGGGCATCGCGACCCCCTTCGCGGAGAGCGTGGCGAAGGCCGCGAGACCCATCACGAACACCAGCAGGACCTTGACCCGCATCGGCACCGTGGAGGTCGAGAGCACCGGCGCGAAGATCGCGAGGCCGCCGATCCGCATGATCACCAGCATCGCCGGTCCCACGCTCTCCTGAATGGACTCGATCGCACCGTTCAAGGGGGCATCCGATCAGGTGGGGAGAATGAACATCTGCTGGGCGAACTCGACCATCTGGGCCGAGATCCAACCGAGCAGCGCGACCGCGACGAGAATCATCGCGGCGATCTTGGGGACGAACGACAGGGTCTGTTCCTGGATCTGCGTGACCGCCTGCGCGATGCTGACGATCAGGCCGACCAACAGTCCGGCGACCAGGATCGGCGTCGCGATCCAGAGCGAGATCAGCAATGCGGAACGGGCGAGGTCGAGCGCGTCGATCTCCATGCGGGACTCCTTCCCGGGAGCAAGGCGGCGCATCCTGCGACGCCGGAATGAATGGTCAGCCTCCGCCGACCCGGACGACGCTCTCCATGAGACTGCCGGCGACCAGCGCCCAGCCGTCGGCGACCACGAAGAGCAGCAGTTTGAACGGGAGCGAGATGAACACGGGCGGCAGCATCATCATGCCCATCGAGATGAGCAGGCTCGACACCACCATGTCGATGACGAGGAACGGGAGGTAGATGCGGAAGGCGATGAGAAACGCGATCTTCAGTTCGCTGAGGACGAAGGCCGGGATCAGCGCGACCATGTCGACGTCCTTCCACTCCATCCCCGCCCGCGCGTCGGCGTCGTATCCCTGGAAGTTCAGCATCATCTCGACCGAGGATTCGTTCTCCGCACCCCGGATCTGCGCGATCATGAAGTTCCTCAGCGGTTGCTTCACGCCCTCCCAGGCCGCGAGTGAATCGCGCTCCGCGATCGGTGCGTCCAGATACGGACGAACGCCGCCGCTCCACATCGCCTCGAGCGTCGGCGACATCGCGACGAAGGTGAGGAAGAGGCTGAGCCCGACCACCACCTGGCTCGGGGGAAGGCCCTGGGTGCCGATCGCCTGCCGAAGGAGGCCGAGCACCACCACGAATCTCGTGAAGGACGTGCAGAGGATCAGGATCGCGGGCGCCAGGGTCAGCACGGTGAGCAGCAGCACGATGCTGATCGGTGCGGACGTCGAACCGTCCATCCCGGGCACGGCCTGGGCCGCGGCCTCGACGAATCCGATCGGATTCTCGAGCCGCGAGGCGACATCGCCGCCGGCGGACGACTGGGCGAACATGAGAAGCGGCGCGGTGCTCATCAGTTGCCACGCACCCCTCGACGGGGACGTCGCCGCGTCAGATCCACGGTTTCGATCGGCCCCTGGATGGGCAGGCCGTCCTCGCCATTGAAACCCCGCGGGCGACCCCGACGGTCGTAGAGACCGAGCGTCTGCTCCAGTTCACGACCGAAGCCACCCTTCGCATCACGTTCGGTCGCGGAAAGCCGGCGACGGAGATCGGCGACCTCGTCGAGGTCGCTGAATTCGGCGAGCGTGGCGACCTCGCCACCCTTGCCCGCGTGCTGGTGGAGCAGGAGCACCTTCGGCCCGCATTCAAGCAGGACCAGCGACGCCGAGCGTCCGAAGGGAAAACGGCCGAGGACCGACACCACGCCGGAGGGCCTCGGCCCACCAGCCAGCCCGATCCCGCGTCCGCCGTGGCGCTTCATGAAGACCGCCGCGAGCACGAGGACCGCCAGCAATCCGAAGACTCGAAGCTCCGGCGCATTCCAC
>JAACEA010000582.1 GCA_009936695.1 Planctomycetia bacterium | reverse complement strand
GAGCAACGACCCGCGGGTGCTCATGGAACGGATCCGTCGCAGTCGCGGCGCGATCAACATCACCCCGACCGTGCGGGTCGAGGCCGACCCGCGGACCAACAGCCTCATCGTCAGCGGGCCGCAGCCCGCGGTGAACCTCGCCGAGAACCTGATCGAGAAGCTCGATCGTCCGGACGTCGACGCCGATCTCGTCTACACGACCTTCACGCCCGCCCGGGCCGACGCGGCGAAGATCACCGCGACCGCCCAGACCGTGCTCGATCGAACCCGCCCCGGCGGCCTTCGTTCGACGCTCGAGCTGCTCGCCGAACCCGAGACCAACTCGGTCCTCGTGGTCGGAACCCGGGAGGAGACCGAGCGGGCCGTCGCGCTGCTTTCGGAATGGGACGCGCAGATTCCGGTGCTCCCGCCCGTCGACTTCAAGATCATCACGATGCGGAACGCGTCCGCCGACGCGGTCGCCGCGGTCATCGCCCCGGTGCTTCGCGATCGAACGCGATGGCCGGCGGCGCTGCGCGACGCCGCCCGGGCCGGTCTCGTGATCTCGGAGCCCAGCGTCACCGCGGACGCCTCGTCCAACCGCATTCTCGTGTCCGCACCGGCGGAGCTCCAGACGATCGCGTCGACGCTCGCGCGTGAACTCGACCAGGTCGATGCGGGCGGTTCGATGGAGGTCCGGGTGTATCCGGTCCCCTCGGGTGGTGCCGCGGACATGGCGGAAGCGCTTCAGAAGTCGCTCGATGCCGCGTCCGACGCCCGGCCCGGTGAAGCCCGGCCGGTCGTCGCCTCCGCGGGACGATCGGATTCGATCGTGGTCACCGCCTCCCCCCGGCTTCAGGAGATCGTCGCCCGGCAGCTCTCCGCGATGGCGAGTTCCGGCGGTGGGGTGCAGGTCCGGACGATCTTCCTCGCGCATGCCTCGGCGGCGCGGATCGCCCCGCTGGTGGAGTCGCTGCTCGCCGAGGAGTCGATGCTGCAGCCGCGTGACCTGCCGAGCTGGATGCGGGCGGAGCTCATGATGGCCCGGGCCCGCGGGCAGGTCTCCGAAGAGCCTCCGATCCGGGTGCTCCCCGACGACCGATTGAACGCGGTGATCGTCACGGGGCCGCTCGCCGCCTTGAATGCCGCCGAGCAGCTCGTCGGCCAGCTCGACGTCGCCGCGCCGGGTGGTGGCGGCCGATCGATCCGCGTCCTCGAAGTGCGGAACGCCGACGCCCGCGAACTGGCGACCACGCTCGACGAGCTCTTCGCGGTCGCCGACGACGGCGAATCGCCGCCTGCGATCCGCGTGAACGCCTCCAGCAACACCCTGCTGGTCCGGGCCACCCCCGAGCAGTTCTCGGAGATCCGGGGCATCGTCGAGGGGATCGACGACGCGACGCTCAACGTCGCCCGCGAGCTCCGGACGGTGCCCATCGATCCGGGGCGCGGATCCGCCGAGGACATCGCCCGCATGTTGGAACGAATGCTGGATCGGGAGGGCGACGACCGAGTCCGGATCGTTCCGATCGATGAACTCCTGAAGAAGTCGAAGGCCGCGGACGAACCCGGTCGCAAGGTGTCGTCCGCGGGGTTCGCCGGACCGCGAGGGGGCCTCATGGGTTTCGCACGCGTCGCCATCGCGGGAATCGCCCTTGCGGCGAATCCCGTCGGACAGACGGCATCCGGTGCCGCCACGGAGCCACCGGCCCCCGTCGAGGAGGACGAGGCGGAGATCGTGATCGCGATCGATCCGGAGACCAACTCGCTGGTCATTCTCGGTTCGCCGCGTGAACTCGATCAGGTGGTCGAGCTCGCCGACGAGGTCGAGGACACCCTCCCCGAGGAAGGCAGCATCATCCGCACGGTGCCGCTTCCCGCGGGCGTCGACGTTCGAAACGTCGCGTCGGTGGTCAACCAGACCATCCGCCAGCTCGTTCCGGCGGGCGGTCGCCCCGGTGATCTCGACCGGCGGACCACCGTCGTGCCCGACGTCACCAGCAACTCGTTGATCATCGCATGTCGCGAGACGGACTTCGATCTTCTGGCGGAGCTGGTCGCGTCGATCGCCCGGCCCGCGGACGCACCCGAAGTGGTCGTCCGCATCTACCGCCTGGACGAGATGAGCGCGGGTCGCGCCGCCAGCGGACTGGTCTCGCTGCTCCAGTCCCCCGGGAAGAACCGCTATCGGGAACTTTCGATCACGCTCGACGGTGACGGACGGCGGGTCGAGGCCCGCTTCGATCCGACACTGATCCGCGCCGTGCCGGACGTCGAGGCGAACGCGCTCGTGGTCATGGCGCCGCGGGAGGCGATCCCCTTCGTCGACCGATACGTCGAGCTCGCGACGCAGTCGCCGAAGGCGGAACGCGCGACGTTGCGTCTCTTCCAGCTTCGATACGCCAGCGCCGTCGAACTCCAGCGAACGCTCCGGCAGATCTTCCAGACGAGATTCCGCAACATCCGGCGGAGTGGCGCCGCCACCGCGGCGGAACCCGACTTCGCGGTCGACGCCCGCAGCAACCAGCTGGTGGTGACCGCGAGCACCGAGGAGCTCGCGGAGGTCGAATCGCTGCTTTCGCAGCTCGACGTCGAAGACGGCCGGGAGCGGAATCCGCTCACCGTGATCGAACTCGCGGCCGCGACCCCATCCGCTGCGGCGCGAATCCTCGACCAGGCGGTGATCGGTGGCGACGAGCGACTGCGGGCCACCACCCTGGTGCTGTCCGACGACGCTTCGGGCGTGCTCCTGGTGCGGGCGGACGCCCCCACGCTTGCGGAGATGCGGGACGTGCTCGAACGAATCGATCGGGAGGCGACCAGTCGTTTCCCGGTCCGCACCATCGAGCTGGCCCGAGCCGACGCCGGCGAGGTCGCGGCCGCGGTGCAGGGGTTCTACGACGACCGCGCCCGGCTCTTCTCGACGGGCCGAGGTCGTCGCACCCAGTCCGCCGCGGTGGCCATCACCGG
>JAACEA010000581.1 GCA_009936695.1 Planctomycetia bacterium | reverse complement strand
GTGTGTGTGTGTGTGTGTGTGTGTGTGTGTGTGTGTGTGTGTGTGTGTGTGCGCGCGCGCGGGTGTGTGTGAGTGTGTTTCGGCGTCGGGGGGGGTGAGCGCGCGGGCGTGCGGGGCGGCGTCGGCGGTCTCCAGGCCGAGGTTCGCCGCGTTTCCCTGACGGCCGAGGCTCCAGAGCACGATGTCGGACTCAAGGCGTTCACCGTCGTCGAGTTCGACCATCCCGTGTCCGTCCCTGCCATGGACGGCGACCGGCTTGCGTCCGAGGCGAAGATCGATGCCCGTCTCGACCATGGCCGATTCGAGTCTCTCGCGGATCTCCTCGTCGAGGAACCGCATCAATCCGTTTCGTGGTTCGATCAGCGTGGTGGGGATGCCGAGCTCCGCGAAGATGCACGCGTACTCGCTTCCGATCACGCCGCCGCCGACGATCGTGATCGACCGGGGCATCCGCTCCAGCGCGAGCAGTCCGTCGGCATCGACGAGGTGCGGATGATCGAAGTCGATCCAGTCCGGCCGGGCGGGGCGGGAGCCGGTCGACACCAGGGTGAATTCCGTCCGCACGCGATCGACCGTCCCGTCGGGTCGGTGGATCGCCACGGTGTTCGGGCCTTCGAGCACGGCGCGGCCGTGGATCACCTCGACTCCGGCGCGGTCCATTTCGAATTCAACCCGATCATGCTCCTCGAGTTGGACGAGGGTGGTCCGGGCCATGAAGGCCGCGAGCGAGAGTCGGGTGTCGGGGGTCGCATCGATGCCGGGCACGGGTCTTCGGCGGAACGCCGAGCAGGTCAGCGCGGTCTCCCGGAGGACCTTCGAGGCGATCGTCCCGGTGTTGACCATCGCGCCGCCGGGTCGGCCGGCAGCCTCCACGACGAGGGTGCGAAAACCGTGGTGAGCGGCGGTCACCGCGGCGGTCTCCCCCGCGGGGCCGCATCCGATGCATACGAGTTGATATCCCGGCATGCGGTCGAGATCGACCGTCGAAGGGGGCGTCTTGAACGCGTGGTCGGTTTTCGACGGTCGAAACACGCCCTTTCGATGGTCGCGGACCCTCGGCGGATCGGTGGTCCGAGAACCAGGAGGTCAGGGCCGATCCGCGTTCCGACGCTCGGCCTCCTCCTCCTCGTGCCATCGCGCGATGTCGCCGAGCAGGATTCGGGCGATGACGACGGCGATGAGGCCGCTGAAGATGCCGGGTCCCTTGTCCTCCGCGACCGCGATCCAGACCAGCGCGAACGCGATCGCCGCCGCGGAGGCGAACCAGCAGAGGCGGGGGACGAGTCGCGATCGTCGCGGGGGAGTCGGTGGATCCGGGTTCACGTCGGGGTCGTTCTCGGAGGCAGGTCGTGGTCTGGAGCAGCGTCACGATCCGGTCATGCTCAGTCGCAGATCCCGGTCTGCCAGAAGATGAACGCCCAGCGGTCGGCGGCTTCCTCGATGCGGAGCCGGAGGGGCTTGCCCTGGCCGTGCCCGCCGTCGCGCTCGACCTGGAGGAGGATGGGTTCCGTCGCGGCGTCGGCACTCGTCGCGGCCTGCATCAGCGCCGCCATCTTCCGAGCGTGCAGGGGATGGACCCGGGTGTCGTTCTCGCCCGCGGTGAACATCACCGCGGGATAGTCGCGCCCCTGCTCGACGTTGTGATACGGCGAATACGCCCGCAGCCACTCGAACTGCTCCGGGTCCTCGCTCGAGCCGTACTCGGGCACCCAGAACCGGGCCATGAGGAACCGGTGGTAGCGAAGCATGTCGAGCAGCGGCACGGCGCTGATCGCCGCGGACCAGAGTTCCGGTCGCTGCGTGACCGCGACGCCGGTGAGCAGGCCGCCGTTGGAACCGCCCATGACCGCCAGCTGAGCCGGGGAGGTGAGACCGTCGGCGATCAGCATCTCCGCGCAGGCGTAGAGGTCGTCGTAGACGTTCTGCTTCGACTCCAGCATGCCCGCCCGGTGCCACGACTCGCCGAACTCGCCGCCGCCCCGGAGGTTCGCGACGACGTAGATCCCGCCCGCGTCGTAGAACGGGAAGTTCGTCGAGATGAACCGCGGCGTCATCGAGAT